>SXOY01000004.1 GCA_005776545.1 Planctomycetia bacterium
ACGAACCATGGCATGGCTGGGCAACTTCCGCAGACTCGTCGTTCGCTACGAACACCGTATCGACATCTACAGGGCCTTCTTCCATATCGCTTGCCTCGTCATCGCTCTGAGGAGGTTATGAAACAGCTTCTAGGCACTAGGGAATACCAAAGGCGAATACCAAGGGCAGTGAAACCTACATTGGTTTCTTGGCGATTGTCACGTCGTAGACGTTCAGGAGCTTTTGTTTGTCGAAGACCATTTCCTGGCGTGACAGCCCAACGATGTCGTATTCGGTGGTCAGTTCGATCGCGTCCACCGGGCACGCTTCTTCGCACATTCCGCAGTAAATACAGCGAAGTTCATCGATTTCAAATTTCTTGGGGTATTTTTCGCGATCGTCCCAGGGGGACTCTGAGGCTTCGATATGGATGCAGCGTGCCGGGCAGATTGTGGGGCACATCATGCAGGCGACGCACTTGACGCGGCCGAGTTCATCTTTGTTCAGGCGGTGTACGCCGCGGAAATTGGAGGCATTTTGGCCACCTTCTACCACGGCTAAGTGTTCGCGGCGCTCTTCGGGGTATTGCATAGCCCGGGTTGTTTTTGAATCTCCAAACAACGGCAGCTTGCTTTGACCGAAGCTGGTGAAAAAATGCCGCATCGTGGTCCCAAAACCTTTTATGACTTCGGGCAGGTACGAAGCCTCCAGCGCATTGAGTGGTGCGGTGTTGACGTACAGGATTTCATCTTCTCGAATAGCCATGCGGCAGGAGGATATGCCTGGACGACTGTGGTGGGGAAACAAGAAACCCCCGGTTCCAATTTCGATTGGATCCCGGGGGCAAAAGGGGCGGATAGGAAGTTTGGGATTACTGGGTTCGTAGCACGAGCGTCTTGGCGATCTGGTCGTGCAGTGCTTGTTTGCGATCGGTAAAGGCAGCCATGATGAAGCCGATGCAGAGAGTGATCATTGAAATGAATTTGCTGAAGAATCGCCCCGTTGCGCGGCCGAAATCTACCTGCTTGTTGTTCATGTCGGTTACGCGAATTCCCATTGCCAGTTTGCCGAGGGTTGCTTGCTTAGCTGAGCTTTCCATGAACGCGTAATAGAGCCAGCCCACGACCACAAACACAAGTCCGCCGGTGGTGAACGCGGCAACGACGCCGGTCGCCGCGAGAATCAGGATTCCATCGAGGATTGCCGCCATCACTCGTCGCCAGAACCCAGCGAAAGCGGGGACTTTGGCTACGGGAACACCACTTACAAAGAACGGCGTTTTGACATCAGTAGGTGGAAGATCAGGCCCGGTTGGGCTGGAATTGTCTTGTCGAACAGTGGGGGCTGCTTCTGGTTCGGTACCCGGAATTGGCGGGGGCAATTCATCAAAGAGGCCGGTCGATTGAGCGGCTTTGGACCAGTCGGGCATGCCGCTGGTCCAGACCAGATGTTCGCGTTTGAAAGCACCGGAGGCGACGATTTCCTTGAGTTCTTCGAGGGAAAACGGACCTTCTTGAGATTTGAGATCACGACAGATGTAATAGACCTGGCTCATAACTAGTTTCTCCAAATTAACTGCACCATGCTTCTTGGGGAAGATGCGTTGGCGCGTTTCGGCAGCGCTGTGAAAATTCTCACATTTGTTGAAACACACGTACATTTGCGGGATTGAGCGGCGAGGACCGATAGAATTGGGTATGCCTCCGCTTCGACGCAATCAAAGACCATTGTTTGATCTCATCGGCCAAATTCCATCGGGTAGCCCGTCGGGTGGAAATGCTGCACCTCCAGCGGCATCGGGTGTTGGATCGATGATTGAATCGACGTCAAGCAGCCCTGTTTCCAAGGGAAAATTGACATCGCACACTCTTGGCGATGAAGCGGTTCCATTTGATCGCTATGCAACCACTGCACGAAATGGTGCTGGCGGACTGATGGTTTCGATCAACACGCTGTATCTGGCCGGAGCAGCAATTGTTGTCGTTGCACTTTTGATTTGGGTGGGTGGATATTTCTACGGGATGCGATCAAAGCAAAAAGAACTTGAGCCGGTGCTGCGACAATCTGTGATTCCAAGCGGTGGCGATCCGTTGGCGACGAATTCAAATCCCAACCCGCCAGCTTCTTTGGGAACTGTGTCGCAGCCGACTTTTGAGGCGACGCTGAGTTCCAAGGCCGCACCGGGAAATGGAAATGCTGGAGCGAGTCCCGGATCAATTATTTCCGCAAGGGGTTTGTTAGCATCTGATCCGCGGGAGCCAGGGCTGAATTACCTGCATATTGAGCGACTTCCGGCGGGTGATGCTGAGAAAGTGATAGCGTTTTTGACACGGAGCGGCGTCGAGACAATTGGGGTCCCAGTTGAACCGAGCAAGAAGGGTGCGAACAATGTCCCCCTGTACTCAGTGGTTGCCCTTCGGGGAATTACTGGGGAGCAGTATCGCCAGAAAGACAAAGCTCGCTCCGGGCTTGAGTCTGAGGTGGTTCGGCTTGGGACGATCTGGCAGAGAGAATACAAAGGGACTACCAACTTCACCCGGTCGAACTGGATGAAGTATCAGCCCTGAGAAACCCGGGAAACCGGCCTGAGATACACCCGGGAAACCGGTCAGAAAGTGAGTTTTCGATGAGTCTGAGCAGAAGCCTTAAAATATCGGCCAAATTGACGGGTAAACGCAGCGTGATGAAGCGTGATGAGCGGATCGCGAAGATGACGCTTGACAAGAAGTTTGATGAGAAGAACGGCGCACTGGGTATTCCCAAGACGCTCGTCGGCAAGACCTGAAATAGCGAAGTCAAGTGTGTCGCTCTAGGACGTACAGGCATTAGGCACTAGGCATCAGGCATTAGGGAAAACCGAAGGCAGATGTCGTTGGTGTATGGATATTTGCAGAGCCGGCGCAATGTGCGCTGGCTTTGTTAATTTTGTGGCGGCATTGCTTTCTGGCATTTTGAAGTATTCGATCCACCTATGAACTTTGATCTCCTCATCGCCGATCGTGCAAAGACTATCAATGGCTCTGGCATCCGCCGCGTTTTTGATATGAAGGCGATGATGAAGGACCCGATTGACTTGTCTATTGGGCAGCCGGATTTTCCGGTTCCTGCGGCGGTGAAGCGGGCGGCGATCAACGCGATTGAGCATGACCAGAACGGGTACACGCCAACGTATGGCATTCCCAAACTGCTTCAGCGAATTTCGCAGCACGTCAAGAGCGACATTGGATGGGATGCACAGGTTTCGGGTCTTGCCGGCACGCGGGTCATCAGCACGGTGGGGACAAGTGGTGGCCTGGTTCTTGCGTGCATGGCGATGTTGAATCCGGGTGATGAAATCATTATCCCTGATCCGTGGTTTGTGTTGTATCCATATCTTGCGCATATCTGCCAGGCCAAAGCGGTCCGGTGCGATACGTACCCGGACTTCCGGCTCACGGCTGAACGTGTGGCAAAGGTCGTTACACCCAAGACCAAGATGATCCTGACCTGTTCGCCGGGCAACCCGACCGGCGTGGTGATGACTGAGCAGGACAATCGGGAGCTGGTGAATCTGTGTAAATCCAAGGGGATTTTGCTGCTGAGCGATGAAATATACGATGAGTTTACGTATTCTGATGCACGCACCGAGAAGGCGACAAACGGTGTGCTTCGCTGTCCAAGTCCGGCGAGAATTCCGGGTGCGGAAGGAAATGTGCTCGTAATCCGTGGATTTGGAAAAACCTATGGAGTGACGGGCTGGCGACTGGGATATGCGGTTGGGCCCGCGCCCCTGATCGAGCAGATGGCCAAGTTGCAGCAGTATCTTTATGTGTGTCCCCCCACACCGCTCCAGGTCGGGGCGGTTGAGTGTTTTGATATTGACATGAGCAAAGAGCTGGCGGAGTATGAACGCCGCCGCGACATGGTCTTTGAGCGACTGAGCAGAGTGACTGAACTGGGGAAACCTGGCGGCGCGTTCTACGGGTTCTTCAAAGTTCCTGCCAAACTCAACATGACCGCTGAGCAGTTTTTCCATCACGCCAAGGACCACAACGTGCTGGTTGTTCCCGGCCACACATTCAGTAAACACGACACTCATCTGCGGCTGAGCTATGCCACGAAAATCGAGACTTTGGAAAAGGGCCTTGATGTGTTGTGTAAGTTAATGGCTTGATTTGGCGTTCCCCGCCGCACTTTCGCGGCTTACACTTGGTTTCCCACGGGCGGGTAGCTCAGTTGGCCAGAGCGTTCCCTTTACACGGGAAAGGTCCAGGGTTCGAGCCCCTGCCTGCCTATTTTGATTGAGTGCATGGACCTCAATTCCTGCACTCCTATTGCTTGTTGTCCAATCGATGACACTCCTCGATCTTCTGCTCATCCCCGCACTCCTGATTTTCCTTCCCAGTTTTCTGCGGAAGAAGCGCGGCGGCTGGGCACAGCGATTTGGCAAGACCGAGCCGCTGGCGGCTCCGACAAAGAAGCGGTTGTTGTTGCACGGGGTGTCGGTTGGCGAGGTGAATGCTCTGCGAGCGCTGGTGCCGCTGCTTACGCCACATGTGGAAGTTGTCATCAGCACGACCACTGACACAGGTCTGGCTCGCGCCCAATCGTTGTATTCAGATTCCTGCACTGTGGTCCGGTTTCCGATCGATGCTTCGTGGGCGGTCAAGCGATTTCTTGATTCCGTCAGGCCCGATGCGGTTGCGCTCTGCGAGCTTGAAGTCTGGCCTCAGTTTATTCGATTTTCTCGCGAGCGGTCAATTCCGATCTGCATCATTAATGGCCGCCTGAGTGCACGTAGTTTTCGTGGGTACAAGTTCTTTCGTGGTCTGCTGTTGAAGATGTTCCGCTCGCTCGAATTTGCCGCGGTGCAGGATGCGGATTACGCCGCGAGATTCCAGTACATGGGAGTTGATCCTGCTCGTTGTCACACTACTGGAAGCATGAAGTGGGATGCGATTTCGTTTGGCGGCAATGCCGAACTAGAGCAGTGTGCGGCAAAGCTCGCAGCAGACATGGGGATTGATCTTGCTCGTCCGCTCATCGTGGCGGGATCGACTGGTCCAGGCGAGGAAGCAATTCTGCACGAAGCAGTTCCTAAAGATGTGCAACTCTTGTGTGCGCCGCGAAAGCCTGAACGGTTTGATGAAGCTGCGGCTGCACTTGATGGATGCGTGAGGCGCAGTCAGAAGGTCGCACAACCTGGCAACCGGTTCTTGCTTGACAGTATTGGCGAATTGCGAAACGCTTATGCGCTGGCAGATCTGGTGATCATCGGTCGTTCGTTTGGGTCGCAGTTTGGGAGCGATCCGATCGAGCCGATTGCGCTTGGAAAACCCGTGGTGATCGGGCCGGCCCACTCCGATTTTCAGGTAATCGTCGATCAATTTCGGGCTGCTGAAGCAATTGTTGTCGCCACGCGAGGCTCGCTCCAATCATCATTAGAGCGGCTGTTGCGCTCTAAAGAGGCTAGAGGGGCATTGGCAGCCAATGGTTTGGTGTGCATCAGGAAAAACCAGGGTGCCGCCGCCCGAAATGCGGAATTGCTGTTGGCGATGATGCACAGAGATCGCGCCTAAACTAGGGCCGATTCAAAGAGAGTCACACGGAGGGTGTAGCTCAGTCGGTAGAGCAACGGCCTTTTAAGCCGTTGGTCATGGGTTCGAGTCCCATCGCCCTCATTTCCATTCACACTTTGCGGCCGCAAAGTCTCACACCTTTGCGGCCGTTATCTTCGTACCCGTTTCCAGCCACTCCTGCACACATGCTCACACTACACGCAACATGGTCGGTTGGATCGCTTTGGATCTGGGCCGAGCATGACCAACTCTTTCGCAGTCCAGGAAGCACTTCAGCCGAAGGCGTTGCGCGGCATCCATTTGCTGCCGAAAGTGCGGACATCGCGGCGATTATCAAGGCGATCGCGCCAGGTGCTCATGCAGAAGAAGCATCGGTGTATCTCCGCCTTCCAACTCTTGCAACACGTCCACTTCCCAGTCCGCGTTTTGCGCACGCTATCGGCGCATCGACTGACGTTCTCACGGAAGACCCGATCACCATTGTCGAGGCCGAGGCGCCAGCGATTGGTGTCAACCCAAATTCTGTTGCGCACGTATTGGATCGACTGCTTGATGTTTGTGAGACTGGGCAGGCTGAGTTCCTGATTGGCCCATCCATCGAATTCTGGGCAGCAGCGTCTCGTCTCGTTCGCACCCTGCTCATCCAACAACGATTCGTCCCGATGATTCGCCAGCAGGTTGGCGGCGACTTGCAGGGATTCTGGGCACCCTGGCTTGCAGATAAACCCACCGCAGAGCGAGTTTCCAAACTCCTTGAAGCCATGCCTCCGGTCGCTCGCGCAGCACGAGATGTTCTCAACAACGACGGCTGGCCAATTCTCGAAGATTTCATGGTTGCCATGTGCGATGCGGAATGTCGCCGCACCATGATTAAAGAGAACATGGAGGATGCGATTTCGAGCGTTTCGTCTTCGCCAGATATGCCGGTCGCCTGGTTGTCTGGCTTGCTTGCACTTCCCGATGCGGTCAAAGGCTCGCCGGCCGTGCGGCAGGAACTGGTTCGTCGCGTTCGCATGTGGATCGGTGCGCTTGAAGATCGCGGACCATCGAGTGCGTGGCGACTCTGCCTCAAACTCACTGAGCCTCAGGATAAAGTTGTACCATCCGCCACCATCGGCGGCATGCCGATTCTCGAAGATGCGGATTGGATGCTCTCGTTTCACCTGCAGTCGGTCGATCGTCCCACGCTGGTGGTCAGTGCGGCGGACATCTGGCTGGTACCCGGTGATTCGGTCACCGTTGAAGGCAAGCGCATTCAGCAGCCACGCGAGTTGCTCCTGGGCGAACTTGGGCGTGTTGCCAAGCTGTATCGACGACTTGAACGAGCACTTGAAGATACTGAGCCAAGTGAGATTCAGCTGAACACCAAGCAGGCGTACGAATTCCTGCGTGAAGTGCGGCCGATCGTGCTTGAACAGGGCTTTGGTGTCATTTCACCAGATTGGTGGGATTCTCCTGCGGCTCGCGTTGGTGCACGGCTTCGGATTGATTCAGATGATCAGATGCCGGGAATATCAGGACCAGGGATTGTGGGCGCAGGTGGCAATCCGCAGATGGGTCTGGGAGCGCTGGTCAAATATCGCTGGGAAATCGCAGTTGGTGATCTGGTGCTTTCGCTGCATGAATTCGAACAGATCGCAGCACGCAAAAGCCCGCTTGTTCGAATTGCTGGGCGCTGGATTGAAATTCGCCCAGAAGATGTGGCGGCGGCGATCAAGTTCATTCGCGACAATCCCGGCGGCGAAATGACTCTTCGCGATGCGCTTCGGATTGCCTATGGATCTGATGCGAGAGAGACTGGCATCAGCGTGCTGGGAATTGAAGCGAGCGGTTGGGTCAACGCGTTCCTGAATTCTGAATCGGCGTCGAGCAAGATCGAAATCCTCACGCCGCCCGAAGCATTCCACGGAACGCTCCGGCCTTATCAGCTCAGAGGTATGTCGTGGCTGGTTTTCCAGGAGCGGCTCGGCTTTGGTGTATGCCTTGCTGACGACATGGGGCTTGGTAAGACAATTCAGTTGCTCGCGCTGCTCGCGTGGGAGCGTCAACAGGCCGCAGCTGATCCAAATTGGCCCAAGATGAACGCAACGCTGCTCATTGTGCCAATGTCAGTGGTCGGCAACTGGATTCACGAAACTCGTCGATTCTGCCCGGAACTTTCGGTGTTGCAGCATCACGGTCCGGAGCGAAAACTCGGCGAGGATTTCCTCAAAGCGGTTGCAGCATCAGATATTGTCATTACGACCTATGGGTTGGCGAATCGCGACAAGGAACTATTCGCGAAGGCTTCTTGGGGAAGACTGGTGCTCGATGAGGCCCAGTACATCAAGAACCCGACGACTAAGCAGGCGTTGGCTGTTCGCGCTATCAAGGCCGATCGCCGCGTGTGTCTCACTGGTACCCCAGTCGAAAACCGGCTCAGTGAACTTTGGTCCATCATGGATCTATTGAATCCAGGATACCTGGGAACGCCAGCCAATTTCCGCACCAAGTTCTCGGTTCCGATCGAGCGTTATCGCGACAAGACTCGTGGCGAGCAATTGCGCGGGCTGATTCGCCCGTTTGTTCTCCGCCGTCTTAAGAGCGATCCGGCGGTCATTGCCGATCTTCCTGAGAAGCTTGAGAGCAAGGAATTCTCGCACCTTACCAGTGAGCAGGCTTCGTTGTATGAGTCTTGCGTTCGGCGCATGATGGGCGAGATTGAGAATTCTGATGGAATCCAGCGCCGCGGCGTGGTACTCGCAGCACTTATCAAGCTCAAGCAGATTTGCAACCACCCCAGCCAGTTGCTCAAAGATGTTGCGGAAGGAACTGTTCCCGATCCGGCGCGCTCGGGCAAGTGCATTCGCCTGCTGGAAATGCTCGATGCAGTTCTTGCAGAGGGCGATCAGGCTCTGGTCTTCAGTCAGTTCCGCCAGATGGGCAATTTGCTTCAGGGCATGATTCGAAAGCGGTTCGATCGTGAGGTTTTGTTCCTGCACGGTGGCAACACGCTGCCTCAGCGCCAGATGCTGGTTTCAAATTTTCAGAACAACAAAGCTCCGATCCTTATTCTGTCACTCAAGGCCGGTGGTGTCGGTCTCAACCTCACTGCCGCGACTCACGTCTTCCACTTCGATCGCTGGTGGAACCCGGCTGTGGAAACGCAGGCAACCGATCGTGCGTACCGAATCGGACAGACCCGCCGCGTACAGGTGCACAAATTCGTCGTTCGCGGCACGCTGGAAGAACGCATCGACCAGATGATTGAATCAAAGGTTGAACTGGCGGAAAACATCATCGGTTCTGGTGAACGGTGGTTGACCGAGCTATCAACCGACCAGCTCCGTGAACTCTTGACGCTTCGCAATGACGCGGTTGATGATGAATCGGATCAGTAGAGCTAGGAATTGGTTTGCCCGGAAGTTCGAGTGTGGCATTTATTCCGTGCGCTGGACTTGTGAATCCAGCGGGTAGACCCTTGCGGGCATCTTGCTCGACTATGGTTGAGGTCCACAGGAGTTTCACGTGTCTCGAATGCCAGATTGGCAAAGTCGTCCGCCGCCGCCGCCCTCGCTCAAACCCAGGAGAGTTCGTGGTGGTGTGCGCGCGCAGTCTGGAATTCTCGCGCCGCTCAAGGAAGGCGGCAGGGTTGATGAATCCGCGCCCGATGCTTCGACGAGCAGATGGGGTGCGCACCGTATCTTGCGTCTCATCGAACAGACTGGAGACGGCGCAACGATTCGCGAGGGGTTTGAGTATCTCACGCTTGGCCAGATTCGGCGCATGAATATTGAAGGAAGTGCGCTGGTCGCATCAATTCAAGGGCGTCAGTTCAAGGCATACAACACCACTCTGACGATTCCACCCATAAACGAAGACCTGTGGAGCAAGATCGTTCCGGCAATGGCTGACCAGGCAATTTACGGAGCAAAACTGCTCGCGGGCGAATTGCCGCCGGGAATTGAAGAGCTTTTTCAGCAGATGAGTCTCAAGCTGGTTCCAACTGAAACAGCTGAAATCACATCCGACTGTAATTGTTCACGCGCCAAACCTTGGTGTGTTCACGC
>SXOY01000040.1 GCA_005776545.1 Planctomycetia bacterium
ACCATCGACTTCTTCGATTACCTCGATTTCGTCGATGCCTTCAGCCTCGGCTGTTGACAACTGATCCATAACCCCTTCACGCGGGCTAATCTTGGGCTATGCCCAAGATTGCTCGCACATCCAGAGGCGCTGCTGCCCGCAAAACACCCCCTGTCGTTCGAGCACGAAACCTGCTCGGACTTCAAGGAATCGACAAAGATGTTCTCCTCTCTTTATTAGTACGCGCCCGCGGCTTCTCCCTCGACACTCGCGCTGTCGGCGCACCCTGGAATCACTCTCTGCGCGGCACAACAGTCGCCAATCTCTTCTTCGAAGACTCAACTCGTACTCGCACCAGTTTCTCCATGGCCGCCGCCCGCCTGGGCGCAAACGTCCTCGAATTCGGTGCTAGCACATCAAGTGTCAGTAAGGGCGAAACCCTCATCGACACCGCACTCAACGTCCAGGCCATGGGTGTCAACTGCATGGTCGTTCGTGCCAAGCAAAGCGGTGCTGCGGCAATGATCGCTAACCACGTCAACTGCGCGGTCATCAACGCCGGCGATGGCCGCCACGAACACCCCACTCAAGGCTTGCTCGACATCTTCACCATCGCTCAATCATTCAAGCGCGATGACTTCGACCTCTCCGGCCTCACGGTTGCCATCGTCGGCGATGTCTTCAACTCTCGTGTCGCCCGCTCAGCAATCGCAGGCATGAAATTGCTCGGCGCCAAACTCATCTGCATCGGCCCTCCCTCAATGGCCCCAAAATCTCTCGAATCACTCGGCTGCAAAGTCGAAAGCAACTTCGACGCGATCGTTCCCAAAGCCGATGCCATCATGATGCTCCGCGTCCAATTTGAACGCAGCAGCGACGCTACTCCGGGAGCCGAGAAAAAAATTTCCCCCATCCCGTCTTCCCGCGAATACCGCGACGGCTTCGCCCTCACCCCCGATCGCGCTGCAAAAATGAAACCCGGCGCAATCGTCATGCACCCCGGCCCCATGAATCGCGGCCTGGAAATCGACGCCGCCGTCGCCGATGGCCCGCGCAGCGTCATCCTCCAACAAGCCGCCAACGGCGTCTTCTGCCGCATGGCAGCAATTGAATCATGTGTTGGAAACATCTGAATTCGCTTGCGAAGAAACTGTGAAGGTGAGTGATTGGTGCCGCCCTTTTCGGAAGGACTCAATTAGCGGTGTTTGTCGATGAATGGACCAATTGCCCAGATGGCAGCTTTGACGTGCTACATAAACGCCCAGCGGCGCGGCCTTTCCAGTGGCGGCTTCTATCCGGGGAACTCCACGTTTCAGCATTGTGAATATGTGTGGTTCGGCACACCAAAGTGGAGTCTGTTTTCACGTGAACAAAAGTGGAAAATAGTTGCCAACACTCCGCAGGAGTGGATGGACAACGTTGTTGGCGGCAGTTTTGATCGTGCGATTCTGGATTATCAACCTTCAAATGACCCGGGAACCTCAGATCGAATGTCTGCGGGCTTTGTTGGCGGGGGCGGTCGCTGGCGTATTTGTTTGGAGCGCAAGGGAAGAGCCAACTGCTGGGAAGCACGCTGGACTGTTGGAGATCGAAACGCATCGGATAATCGGATTTGGCGAGTGATGTACGGGCTGAAGGAGGAAAACGCTATTCCGCCGCCGCCGATTCGCACTCTTGAGACACTTGCGTTGGAACTCAAGGAGCTGTTGGAGAGCGTCGAAGAGGTTGCTCGAAGGCGCAAGCTCACGTCTTTTGCGGATCAGTTTGTACTCGCGCAAAGTTGCCTTGTATCACAGGATCCTCTGTCGATGGTGTATCACCGCGATCTTACGACTCTTGATGTTGTTGGCATCGATGGCGCCCGCATGCTGGCGGCGTGTCAGGCCTGCTGGGTCTTTGGCGGGATGGGGTCTTGGAATGACATGGGTTTTGACGGCGAGGAGCAGAGGGAGTACGAGGAGCTGTCGGGCCACCTGTTCAGTGCGTGCAAAGATGGAATTTGTGCTGCTGTGAATCGATCTGGGCCGCAGAACAACACGGTTACGATCTAGTCAGGAATCAGATGTGTATTTTAGGAAGACGCGAATGAACATCACCACCGAGGCAGTTCACAATCTCAATTTCGCAGCGCTGGACCAGCAGGCGCTAGAGAACCTGTGGCGCGGGATGGAATCGCCATCGCGGCGGTTGACTGAGTCACAGGTTGAAGAACTTCGCTCTCGCCTTATTTATGCGAGACTCAACGTGCTTGATGAGAGTCTCCGCAAGCAGATGCCTGATCCCGGGCTTCCAAGTCTGCTTGCGGCTGTCAGTCTACTTCCACTTGGTATCGGTATTTTTTGCCTGACAAGTTCGTCGCCCAAAGTGTCAACGATGACAGGTGTTTTGTGGCTCGTTGGCGGCATTGTTCTGTTGTCAGCATGCATCATGTGGATCGTCTGGTCTATTCGCGGTCGCAACAATCCTTGCTTGCGGCGACTTCTGCTCAAAGAGCGGGTTGCAGCAATTACGTTGTTGATCATGTTCCCGTGTGTTCTTGCACCGTTCATTGCATCGCTTGCGTACAAGATGACCGCGACACCAAGGCTCATGTTTGGTGCGTTGACGGGCGCGGTTGTATTTGAGATTGCTCGGAAGATTCGCAATGGTCGGAGGATTCGCCGTCAGGTTGAGAACGAGGTTGATGCGATACGGGCGAGCGAATGCGATGATGCCGCGGAAATCGAGGAGTTGAAAAGAGTGTGAACAAGGACAAATCGTTGGTTCATCGCGAGAAACCCGTTCCGTTTTCCAACTTTCATTGGTGGGATCGAACCTATCGCTCTGAGGTCAATTTTTGCGTTGGTCGGGAGACTTCAGAGAATCCACCAATGACTTCCGGTCGCTCTCTGACATTGTTGTACCGGCACTTTTCAACATAGTCTCGAAGTGCTGAATTTCCGCGGGGGCACTTGGGAAGCCGATGTTGTCTCCGCCCGGCAACGAGTTTGAGAGTACTTTGCCACTGCCATCAATAAAGAAGAACACGGGAATTCCGGTCTTCTTTCCTTCGGTGTATTTCAGTTCGAGGTCTTTGCCGCCGATCGTACGGTCTTCATCAATTTTGCAATCGACAAAATCTTTGGCGAGGATTGCGCCGATCTCCGGGCGAGCCATCCAGTCTTCCAGGCGATGGCACCAGATGCACCACGGCGCGCCAAAATGAAGGAAGACCACTTTGTTTTTCGCATTTGCTTCCGCGATCGCGTGATCGAGGCGACTAGCGGCATTTTCGTAGGTTGCCTTGTGGTCGTCGAGGAATGTCAGAACCGCTGCAGAGTTGTAACCGTCCTTGACACCAAGTGATTCTCCGCCGGAGTTCTTGGCTTCAAGCGAAGCGGTCTCCTGATTTGCAATGGGCTTGCCATCGGCATCA
>SXOY01000041.1 GCA_005776545.1 Planctomycetia bacterium
ATGGCGAACTCCCCGAGAATACCGCCGCATGAAATGCTACAACATTGTGCAATCCCTCCAACTCCCGCGGCACTCCATCTCCCAATGTCGGCACTGCTGCAATGACAACGCACTTGGTCGCGGACTGACACGATACAACCAAGGCCGCGACAACTGCCGCCACCACTCCGCTCAACATGTTCTTCGCCTGAAGCCGCATTCCAACACTCCCATCCGATACGTTTCGCCCGTTGAATGTAGTTGAATGTACCAGCTCAACCAATCCAGGTTCCATTCTCCCAACTCTACGGCTCAAATCGCGTTACTCTACAGTAATGACCACAACTATCAAACCCATCATCGCCTCTCAACTCCTCGCCTCGCTCGCCATGATGAACGACTGCATTCAGAAATGCCCCGCCGAGCTTTGGAACAACCCCGAAAAGACAATCGCCAAATACCCATTCTGGCTCGTCGCGTATCACACGCTCTGCTTTGTCGACCTCTATCTCTCACCTAGCGAAACTATCTATCAGCCGCGCACCCAACCGCCGCATCTTTTGCATCCCCGCGGCTGGCAAGAGTTCGATGACGAATACCCCAGCCGCACATTCGCTCAACCCGAGCTTCTCGCCTACATCCAGATCTGCCGCGAAAAAATTGCAACCGTCCTGGGCGACGGCCCCGACTCTGAAACCGAAACCTCGCTCAATGGTCCTTCGGGCTTCTCACGCCTGACTTTCACACGCACCGAACTCCACCTCTACAACCTCCGCCACCTGCAACATCACACTGGCCAACTTACTGCGTTCCTCCGCCGCGGTGGTGTGGAAACTTCGTGGGTGAAGGCAGGGTGAAAGTATATTGAATTGACGATTCAAACCCCATGACGGAGCTAGACGAGTGGACGACAACACAGCTAATAACCCAGAACTCGCCCTTCGAGCTATCAAGCGTGCACTGCGGCTTCGCAGAATCACGATCCAGATTCTCTGGCTCCCCGCCACTTTCTTTGTCCTGTTCCTTGGAATCGGTTTTCAGCCGCTAACCGCTCCCAACTATCCGACATGGATGGACCCGCTCCTTGAAGCGACGATGATCTGCCTCCTTGTGTCATTAGGACTCTTGCCCTTCGCGTGGTTCGCTTTGACCAAATGCAACAAGCAAGTCGACAACGCCGCAGTCGCAGCGCTCCCACTTTGCGACCACCTTTCGCCCACACTTCGCGGCGAGTTTCTTGGAAAACTGCGTGTGAGCACCGCTACTCCAATCCGACTCACACTGGTGCACAAAATTGTCCCTGACTTTCAGCGCATCTCAACCAACTTCGGACTCGTCGCCGCTGCGATCGCCTTGCCCACTCTCGCTTCACCAAAGTCAATCATCGGATTTGTAATTGGGTTTCTGTTCATCTACGGCCTGACTGCACTATTGCTTGCGATCGTGAATTCCAGACGCGTAGCCGAATACTATCTGGACAATGGCGACCTGCGCTCTCGCCATTTTCTCGCGATCACACCCTGGCACTGGCCTCGTCTTCTTGAAACCACCGACGATTCACTTCCCGATGCAGCCCTCGATCAGCTTGGCGCCGGCTCAATCGCACTCATGCAGTTGAACTCCCACCGACTTGCTCACGCAGTAAATCAACTTGGTGCATCGAACTAACCGCCGGTGTTCGCTCACAAAGCGAGCCACTTTCTAGCTCAAAAAACGCCATTGCATTTGCAAGTTGGTTCTGTTAGAATCCAGAACGACCCACGGAGCCTCGCCATGAAGTCAGCGGCATGTTTTCTTTCTCTAGCTTTCGCCTCCGGTACTTTTGCGCAGTGCATTAGCTGGTTTCCAACGCCGTGGTCATCGATTCGAAAACAAAGACACAGAAAGCACGAGCCATGAATATTGCCAGACTCTCTTTCCTTCTGACTTACCTCACCAATCTGGTGCTTTTCGTATTTGTGCCTCTCACCGCAAACGCGCAGTCAATCGAGTGGAATCAGAAGAAACTCACCCCGCGATATGGACACACGCTGATATTCGACCCCATTCGCGCCGAGTCAGTGCTCTGTGGTGGTCGCGTCGGCGCAGCCAGCGCAGAGACCTGGCGCTTCGATGGGTTCAATTGGAAACTGCATCAAGGAAATGGACCATCAAAGCGCTACGACCACGACATGGTCTTTGACTCAACGCGCGGGGTGTCTGTCCTCTTTGGCGGCAACGACGACGGCTTTAGTAGAAACGACACATGGGAATGGAATGGCACAAACTGGACGCATCGCATGGTCAACGGACCCTCTTGGCGTCTGCGCCATGCCATGGCTTTTGACTCTCGCCGCGGCGTCACTGTTCTCTTTGGTGGCATTACCAACAATCAGGGAAATGCCGAAACATGGGAATGGAATGGAAACTTATGGGTGCAGCGCAGCCTCCCAGGGCCTTCCCAACGCGCAGGCCACAAGATGATCTTTGACTCTGCACGCGGGGTGACAGTGCTTTTCGGAGGCCTCGTCTGGTGTTGCGGTGGCACTTGGCAGGAGAGCCAGGAAACGTGGGAATATGACGGTGCCGCGTGGTCGTTGCGCGCTGATAACGGGCCTTCAGCCAGAATTCTTCATTCAATGTTCTATGACCCGGTGCGTCAGGTTGCTGTCCTCTTTGGAGGCGCAGCTCAGTGGGACACTGCCAACGCTTCCCTCAATAGCGATACTTGGGAATGGAATGGGGTCGTCTGGACGCAGATGGCATCACCGGGCCCATCCGCTCGCTGCGGTGCCGCTATGTGCCTCAATTCATCAGGTATCGCAGTTCTCTTTGGTGGTGTAGCGGCAAACGGGTATAGCGCCGAGCAATGGGAATTCTCTTCCGGAAACTGGATTGTGCGGTCGATCGGTGGACCATCACCTCGATTTTCCCACGCAATGACGTTTGATTCGAATCGTGATGTTGCCGTGCTATTCGGTGGTCTGGCTCGCGGGGGCCCGCCTCAATATTCAGAAACCTTGTGCAGTGATACATGGCTTTGGAGAACTGGCTCGAGTTGGAATCGCAGGCCGGTCGCAGGTCCGTCAGCCCGAGGTGGTCATTCAATGGCATTTGACTCCGATCGTGGCGTGACCGTTCTATTTGGCGGCGCAACGAGTACCTCTGTTTTTCAAGTTGTTGCCGACACCTGGGAATGGGATGGCACACGCTGGACAATTCGCGCTGGTCCACAGCCGCGTCCGCGAACTGGCTCAGCAATGACTTACGACACAAGTCGTCGAAAAATCATGATGTTCGGAGGGCAAATTGGTTCACAAAATGTCCATATCGGCGACACTTGGGAATGGGATGGCGTGGCTTGGATGCAGGTCTCCAGTTCGGGACCGTCGCCGCGTTCATTTCACGCAATGACATATGACACTGCGCGACATGTCACCGTACTTTTTGGAGGAGTGACTGACGCTGCGAGCCTTACTTTCAGCGATCAAACATGGGAATGGAATGGAGCCACTTGGACCCAACGCGTGACAACCGGACCGTCGGGTCGATTATCCCACACGATGGCATACGACCCGGATCGCAATGTCACCGTGCTGATGGGTGGCTTTGTATACTACGAAATCAACGATGAAATGTGGGAGTGGAATGGAACGTCTTGGACCCAACGACTCATCTCACGTCCATCGGCCAGGCGTAGTAGCGCGATGATCTACGACTCGGCGCGGCAAGAAATGATTCTATTTGGCGGCAATTTGTATGCTTTTAGCGCGGAAACCTGGAGATTAGGATGCAACGCCCCCTCAGCTGCGGCAATTCCTGAATACCAGACGACGTGTTCTGAAGGCTCCGCTTCCTTCCAGTTGAATTTGTCCGGGACTCCTCCTTTCACATTTCAATGGCAGTATGAAATTGAACCAGGTGTGTGGAGCAACCTATTTGATGATCGAGTCCCCGGACTTGGCCTGGTCACTGGATCCGCGACCTCGCAACTCACTATTTCCAGTTTCGAACTCGGTGCTGCCGGCACGTACCGCTGCATGATCTCGAATTCCTGTGGTGAGTCTTCAACCCTTCCTGCAGTTCTCTCCATCTGTCGAATTGACCATAATTGCGATTCCATCGTCGACCATTTCGACTACCTCGATTTCGTCGCCGCCCTTGCCGAAGGCTCTCTCGCCGCAGACTTCAACGGTGACGGCGCGGCCGATTTCTTTGACTACCTCGACTTCGTTCAAACATTTGCAACCAGCTGTTGAATCAACCTGACTCCGCGACATTTTTAACACACCTCTCCACCGCAACTTGTTTTCAGCACCAACGATGCGAAATAGTCACAGCCCAGGGCGAAGTCCTCGAAGCCCTGGGAGAAAACGCCAGGCATCGGGAGCACTGAAGGTGCGCCATAATAATCCAAGCCTTCACCACTCCTCGCCTCACACGTCGCCATCTCAACCCGCCCCCATATTACGGCGGCGGGATCTACTAACTCTCAGCAACCTTCACTGAACGCCTGCACAAAATCAAGATAGTCAAAGAAGTCCACAACGCCATCGCGATTGAAATCTGCATTGTCGCCGCTGTCTGCGAACGCCGCTACGAAATCAAGATAATCGAAAAAGTCTACTACGTCATCGCAGTTGAAATCTGCTCGGCACACGATAAGCGATGCCGATTCGCTCAGTATCGATCCGCAACCGTTCGAAACCAGGCATCGCAGCGCGCGAACAACGGCAATCGTCCCTTCGAGATTGCTGGAGGGAGCAAGCACGACTGTGTTGTCTTCGGACCCGCTGGCAACGAACCGAACGATGCCGCCGGTATCGGGGTTCGATCCTTCCAACACATCATTCCAGATACCGCCCTGTGCCTGCCATTGCCATTGACGTGTCTGCGGGAGCGAACCTCCAGTCGACACTGCAAAACTCGCATTCTCCCCGCACGTGGTCTCGTCTATCGGTTGAGCCGTAACTGTTGGTGCGGTACACGCCTCCCCCAACCTGAAAGTCTCGCTGCGATAGACATCAAACGCTGTGCTCCCTCCGAAAAACATGGAGCACGTATGTGCTTCATCGTAGATCATCGTGTGCATCCTCCGGGCGGTTGGCCCCGGAATCACGCGTTGGATCCAGCTGGATCCATTCCATTCCCATGTATCAGCTAAATTTTGAGAGAAGGTGTCGATTCCACCGAACATCACAGTTGTTCCGCGGCGAGAATCGAACGTCATGGCATGATTGAATCGCGCTACCGGACCGCTCGAGGCACGTTGCGACCACGCTGCGCCATCCCATTCCCATGTCTGACCATTCGCAATCCCGGTGGATCCGCCAAACAAAACCGTCACCAATCGCACGGCGTCATAAGACATGGCATGAACAGCGCGAGCCGATGGGCCCGCGACCATTCTCTGTTGCCATGCGGTCCCATCCCATTCCCAAGTTTCGCCATTTCGAATGTTATTAGCCTCTCCGCCGAATAGCACTATGGCATTGCGTGCAATGTCATACACCATTGCATGTCCTTGACGACCGGATGGTGACGCCACAACTCGTTCCGACCAATTCAGACCATTCCAAATCCAGGTTTCCGTTGGATACGTAGTAATCGTGGCGATTGTCCGACCACCCCCAAACAACACCATTTCATCGCGTACTCGGTCGTAGGCCATTTTCGCATTGCTGCGTGGCGATGGCCCGCTCACAAACTTCTGATTCCAATGACCGTCAATCCACTCCCACGTATCACTCTCGTATCCGATTCCCGAGGCGCCCCCAAAAAGAATCGCCCTTGATCGCGCTGTGTCATACGCCATGGAATACAGCAATCGACCCGATGGCGTGTCGATCACACGCTGCATCCAAGTGCCACTCCATTCCCACAGATCGTTGCTGGGTATCGAACTAGAAGGATGCGATTTCCCGCCGTGCAGCAAAAGTGTTCCGCGCGTTGCGTCATAAGTCATCGCGTGGCGTAGCCGGACCGAGGCCCCGCTATTCGGTTGTTGCGCCCATGTAACTCCGTTCCAGTCCCAAACCTCATTATTGGAGATCGTGCCGTCAAAACCACCAATCAGTGTCGTGACTCCACGCCCTGAATCAAAACTCATTGTGTGCGAGTACCTCATTGATGGACCCGTGACAAGTCTCTGCGACCATGCATTGCCATCCCATTCCCAAGTATCTCCATACGCGGTAGGAACAATGGTCCCTCCGAAAAGCACTGTGACTCCGCGTACCGAGTCATAAGCCATCGCATGCGAATATCGCGCCGACGGCCCACTCACAATTCGTTGCGTCCACGCAATGCCATTCCACTCCCACGTGTCTGCATATCTTGTGTTGCCGTTCACGCCTCCGAACAGCACTGTCACACCTCGCGCAGAATCAAAAACCATTGCGTGACTCTCGCGAAGCAACGGGCCGGTCACCAACTTCTGAGACCACGCGCTGCCATTCCATTCCCAGGTCTCCGCGCTTCTTCCCGTCCCTGTCGACCCTCCAAATAAAACCGTGACGCCTCGTATTGAGTCAAAGACCATTGCGTGGTTAGAGCGAGCCGAGGGACCACTACCCGGTCTCTGAGTCCACGATGTACCGTTCCACTCCCAAGTCTCTCCGTCTCTAATAGGTCCAGTAGTCCACTCGTCCTCGTGCAAGCCGCCAAACAACACTGACACATTTCGCGCAGCGTCCCAGACGATCGAGTGTCCAGACCGCTCCGATGGTTGAAGCTGCCGCCATTCGAGTGTTTGAGCATGAGCGGCCGTGGCACACATCGAAAACACTACAAATGCTGCCGCGGCGAGAATGCCTCCGCGCAACATCAGACCCTTCTTCAAGATCCGACCGCAACTTAGAACACCGCTTGCGAAGTGGCCGAGATGAAACATATATATCCCCAAGACCGCGACCGGCTTGTAATCTGGTTGTCTTCCCGAGAGCTGCTCGAAGATGATCGAGGTATCAGAGGTTTAGTCACATTTGCCAACATGGTTGCACCTCAAAGAACAAAGTCGGAAGCCCTTCTGGTTATCGCCACCACGACCGCGTGATGTTGAGTGCTTCGGATAGAACCGGACACAAAACAAATTATTTGTGTCCGGTACGGTATTTTTCTGATTTTTGACTTGATCAAAACCTTACAGCCATGTATCCTATCGATATGAAACCCGAACTTAAACAAGACCAACCAATCCACCCAAGCCACCCGCGTTTTCACCCCAAAAACCTAAGGCGGCCAACTAATTTGGCCTCCTTAGAAACCCGTGGCCACCTTAGAACTCGTCCCCGCTCAACTGCTCTACTTTCTCGCCGCCTCGGCGCCACCCTCGTTTCTAACTCAAAAACCAAAGGGGATCAGGGACTCATGAGCCCCTTTGAATTTTTTTCTTGAGCCCCTTTCGATTCCGACCCAAAATCAAGCCCGTCTTTTCCGACCCTAATGCCTAGTGCCAAATGCCTAGTGCCTCCTCCACCCCTTACCCTCCTCCCCTATGGCCTACGTCGCTCTTGCACGCCGATACCGCTCCCGCTCCTTTGATGATCTCATTGGGCAAGAACCCATCGCGCGCACGCTCAAAAACGCCATCGAGTCCAACCGCGTCGCCCACGGCTACATCTTCACCGGGACCCGCGGCGTAGGAAAAACTTCCACCGCCCGCATCTTCGCAAAAGCCCTCAACGGCGGCAATCCCGAAGTCGACGAAATGATCATGCAGGGCCGCGACACCGATGTCATCGAAATCGACGCCGCCTCAAATAGCGGCGTAGACAACACCCGCGAACTTATCGCCAACGCCGCGTATCGCCCCCTCCGCGGCCCCTACAAAATCTACATCATCGACGAAGTTCACATGCTCTCCAACGCCGCGTTCAACGCGCTGCTCAAAACCATGGAAGAGCCGCCCGAACACGTCAAGTTCATCCTCTGCACCACCGAAATCCACAAAGTCCCCGCCACCATCCAGTCGCGCTGCCAGCGCTTCGATTTCCGCAACATCCCCACTAGCGAAATCGGCAAGCACCTCGCCGCAGTCATTAAGAAGGAAGGCCTCACCGCCGAACCGGAACTCATCCACCAAGTCGCCCGCCTCGCTGATGGTTCCATGCGCGATGGTCTCTCTCTCCTCGACCGCCTCATGGCCGCCGGCGAGAAAAAGCTCACGCTCAAACTTCTTGAAGAACTTTTGGGCCTCCCCAACCGCACGCTTCTCTCCCAGCTCATTGCCTCGTTCGCCGATGGCAACACCAAAACCGCCCTCGAAAACACCGACAACTTCCTCTCCCGCGGCATATCCATCGATCAGCTCTTTGAGGCACTCCTCTCGCGCTTCCGCGACCTGCTCGTCATCGCAGCGTGCGGACCAAATACGACTGTGGTCGAACTCTCCGATGAAAACCGCGATGCCGAAATCAAACTCGCCTCGCGATTCGATGGTGCTGGCCTGGTCCACATGATCGCCCTCTGCGAAAATGCCCAGCGCAACGCCAAACAATCCGCCGCCCCGCGTGCACTTCTCGATGCTGTCATCGCCCGCATGTCCATGAGCGAAAAAATCGCTGATGTCACCGCCCTCACGCGAGAACTTTCTGGTGGCAAACCCGCCCTCGCAGGATCCGCCGCAAAAAAAGCATAACGGCGGGCGCTGAACCAGAGACCATCGCACCCGCCGCTAAACCGCCATCTTTTGAGCTCAAAGAAACAGCTGTCACCGCGCCCGCGGCCAAGCTCATCGAACACATCCGCCAGAACGCGCCGGCGCCAGCACAGGCACCGGCGCCTGCACCAGTGTCCGCACCTGTTGTAGTTGCCGCCCCTGCACCAAAACCCGCACCGGTCGCAGCATCTACAGCTCCAGCGCTCAGCACCACCGACATCTGGGCTCGCCTCATCGTGATGACTAGCGGCCGTTCTCAAAAAAACCTGCTCTCAAAACTTACGCTGGACCTGGTCACGCAGACAACCGCCACCATCTCTGCGCCTCACGGGTCATTTGAACTCGCAAAGGCCAGCGAAGCTGATATCGAATCGGCTCTGGTCAGCATTGTCGGACGCCGCCTGAAAATCGAAATCATCGATTCGGGCACCAGTGCTCCCGCCGCGACATCAGGAACACCTACAGCAACTGCCGATTCGCCCGCCGGACAGTCAATGAGCCAGATTGAATCCAATCCGCTCATCAAGCGTGCAACTGAGCTGTTTGGCGCCCGTATCGTCAGTGTCCAGCCGCGGAAGTCGGCGGTTTCTGCTCCCGCACCAACACCCGCCCCAATATCAGCACCACCCGCACCAGACGTATCAGGACCCCATCACGATTCCGAACCAGATACACAAGGAGAAGACTAATGCTCGACAAACTCAGAGCGATGACCGCCCTCGCCGGCGTCATGAAAAATCAAGATGGCATTCGCAACGCCACCGAACGCGTCAAGGTCAAACTTGCCGCCGCCCGGCTTACCGCTGAAGCTGGCTCAGGCGCGTGCAAAGTCACCGTCAGTGGCGAACTCAAAGTCATTTCCGTTGTCCTCGCCCCCGCGCTTCTCCGAGGCATGGCCGCCGATGACAAAACCCGCGACCTCGCATCCAACCTCATCGTCGAAGCGACCAACGCCGCGCTGCAAAAAGCGCAGGCAGTCATCGCCGAAAGCGTGCAGGCCGAAGCCGATGGTCTTGGACTTGGCGATCTTGTCGGCAATTTCAAGGGTTTGGTAAGTTGAAAGAGTGAGCACAATGGCAACCCCGTCGCACATCGCAATCGAAGTGCGCAGGCTTGAGCAGCCGCTCAAGTACCTGTGGGAACACGCCGCTCCGCGTCAACATTCTGAAGTTGCTAAGACCGAATGGGACCGCGTGCTGCTCGACAACCCGCGCGTGTATGACGGCCCCATGGTCTTTGTTTCAGATCACGAAAACAACACACTCCGCTGCCGCCCGGGGACCTATCAGGAATTCGTTACCGCCGAAATCGCCGGCCACTTCACAATTGCGCTGGGCGTATCCGGCCTCATCCGCTACAAAACTCCCGATGACACGTTCCTCACGCTCATCGGCCACCGCGGCAATCAAACCCGCATCTACGGCGGCACATGGGAAACCGCTCCCCGCGGCACAGTTTCTCCTCCGCCTTTGGGTGTCCAGGTTTCACGCCACACGCTCGAATCGCAACTGCTTCAGGAATGTAAAGAAGAAATTGGTGTGCAACTCTCGCCCGCTTCGATCACGCCTTTTGCACTGGTGCTCGACCCCAACGCCCGCAGCCTCGATGTGGTCTGCGTCGCCGCGGTTGACAAGAACGGCTACGACCAGATCCAGGATTCCATCCGCAAAGGCGGCAACTGGGAATACTCGCAACTCCGCTGGGTCGATCTCGAAAAAGACGGCATGCAACTCATGAGCGACTTCAGCCCCCCCACCGCCGCGCTGGTTCGCGCCATGCAGTCTTGGTCATGACAACTTTCTATTGACTACTGAATCGACAACCTAAGAACCGTTGCACATGGATCAATGACCGCCGGTTTCTGAATCGAAAGAACTGTGCAACCTGCATCGTGAGAAACGGTATAGCTGACCGTTCCAAATGATGCATCGAGGAACTTGGCAACGCAGGAAACCGGTTTCAAGATCCTGATAGATACTGGGCCAGTCGCGGGCCACTTGATGATGTGAACATAGATTGCATCGCCGGACTTGGATTGTGTTGCATACGCAAGTGCATCGACAGATTGGGGACACTGCACGAGAGGTGCGGGGATTGTTGCATAAATCGCTTCGCCATTGACTCTTGTCCATGCGCCGAATTTTTCGAGCAGGGCGATGTGTTCTGGTGGAAATTCACCCAGGTCGTTTGGACCGACATTGAGGACAAAGTTGCCGCCTTTACTGGTCGAATCGATGAGGTTCTTAATGAGATCGGCCGCATCCCGATAGTTGCGGGCACCCTTGACCCAGGCCCAGTTCTCATCATCAGTATTGGTCATCACCACTTCAAAGTAGCGGGATTGCAGCGAACCCTTGAGCTGATTTTCGGGAGTGGCGTAGTCGCCATCTTCAGACTTGTTGCCGCGGCCGCAGCGGTCGCTGACAAGCGTTGATGGGCTGGACGTGCGGATAAAGGAGTAAAGGTCTTTGGCGTGTGGCTCATCGTTGGACCACTGGTTGTTGACGTACCACCAGTTGTCGAACCACATGAGTTTGATATCGCCGTAGTTGGTAAGCAATTCAGAGAGCTGGGCCTTCATGTAGTCGGAATAGTCTGAGTAGCCGGCATTCTGAACTTCTGCTGCCGACCAATCGCCAATCGAGAAATATGGACTGAAGACAAGTCCTTGCTTGTTGCACTCATCAGCGAGTTCTTTGACGATGTCGCGGCCAAATGGTGTTGCATCAACAACGTTGAATGGTGTCGTCGCGGTCTTGAACATGCAGAAACCGTCGTGGTGCTTAGTCGTGAGGATGACGTATTTCTGACCCGCATCCTTCATCAACTTGACCCATTTGGCGGCGTCGAAATTCTTGGGATTGAAATTGGCAGCGACGTTCTTCTTGTAGTCGACGGGAGGAATCGTGGCGCGACGCTCGCCCAGGCCCATGATTTGTTCAGAGGGTACATACGGGCCTTTGCCCTGGTAATAGCCGCCGAGAGTTGAATATGGGCCGAAGTGGATAATCGCGCCGAACTTGGCATCGCGGAACCACTGCCCGCGATCATCGTCGATGCAGCCGCGTGCATTCCACAACTCATCAACCTGCGCCTGTGTCGGCGCAGGTGCGGCGTACCGGGTTGTAGTACAAGCCGTAAGTAGCAGTCCTGCGAGGCACAATGAGAGTTGGCGAATCACGCGATATTCCCTGATTTTCGAGCCGCTTCGAGCTTGAGGGCTTTGGTGCGGAGGCGAAGATTGAGCATTTCGACCAGGAGCGAGAAGCCCATGCCGAAGTAGATATAGCCCTTGGGAATGTGCTGCCCGAACGCTTCGCCCACGAGCATGATGCCGATGAGAAGAAGGAAACTGAGCGCAAGCATTTTGACGGTAGGGTGACGATCAATAAATCCACCGATCGAGCCAGCGGCAGCAATCATGACAACTGTGGATGCAAGAACAGCAAAGACCATGATCCAGATATTCTGCACCATACCGACTGCAGTGAAAATGGAGTCAAGAGAAAAGACGACGTTAATGAGAGCGATCTGAGCAATGGCTTTGCCCGCTGTCATCGGAATCGACTTGGCTGCGCCTTCCACTTCTACACCAACGTAATTGTGATCGCCCTCAAGCTTGGCGTGGATTTCTTTCGTACTGCTATAAAGTAGAAACAATCCGCCCGCGAGAAGGAGCAGGTCTTTGAGCGTCATCTCGTGGTTGAGAAGCGGCATCGTGAAGAGCGGCTTGGTCATGCCGATGATCCAAGTAAGACCAAAGAGCATGATGACACGAAGGACAACGGAAATAACCAGGCCAATGGTCCGGATCCTGCCGCGTTCTTCGGG
>SXOY01000042.1 GCA_005776545.1 Planctomycetia bacterium
ACGGGTGCCCTTGGGAACCTGGTCAACGCGAAGGCCAAGTTCGAAGATTTCTTCTTCCTTGGGTGTGTATTCCTCTTTGCACGCCTGGCAAATGCGGCGGACAAGTCGCTGAGCGATGACGCCTTCGAGCGTGGCGGTGAGGAGGAATGCTTCCATGCCAAGATCCAGAAGTCGGATGATGGTGGATGGAGCGTCGTTGGTGTGGAGGGTGGTGAGCACCAAGTGACCGGTGAGCGATGCCTGCACAGCGATCTGCGCAGTCTCAAGATCGCGGACTTCGCCGACCAGAATAATGTCGGGATCTTGACGAAGGAAACTGCGAAGAAGCTTGCCAAAGCTGGAGCCGTATTCGTTATTCACCTGGCACTGGCAGAGACCATCGATGTCGTATTCGACCGGGTCTTCCGCAGTGAGGATCTTGGTATCGATCGTGTTGAGTTCGTTGAGTGCGGCGTAGAGAGTGGTCGTTTTACCCGAGCCGGTGGGGCCGGTGCAGATGACGATGCCGTTGGGCTTGTTGATAATGCGGCGGACGGTTTCAAGATCGTCTGCGCGAAGGCCGATGCGATCGAGCGACAGTTCAACGTTGGAACGATCGAGCACACGCATCACGACGCTCTCGCCCCACATCGTGGGAAGAACGGCGATACGAAGATCGACGGGGGTTGCGCCGACGTTCAATTCAACGCGACCGTCCTGCGGCAGACGCCGCTCGGCGATGTCAAGGTTCGACATAACTTTGATACGACTGGTGATCGCGGGACCAAGGTGCTTTGGCGGCGGCACCATTTCATAGAGCACGCCGTCGATGCGATAGCGCATCTTGAATTCTGCTTCGAATGGTTCAAAGTGGATGTCTGATGCCCGGTCGCGAATCGCCTGCAGCAGCACCAGATTGAGAAGCTTGATAACCTGATTGTCGCCCGCCGCTTCGGTAAGAGCTTCGAGGTCGATCGAGTCAGAGTTGCGGCCCTCAAGAGCTTTCAGAGAGTCGCTGCCAGCCATCGCGCTGACCGCCTCGGAAATCGACTCTGCTTTGGAAAAGTGCTTCTTGATCTGAGCATCAATTACGTTGGGGTCGGCCACAACGCCTTCGACGTTGGCACCCAGCAGCAACCGCAGATCGTCGATCGCTCTGAAGTTGTTCGCGTTCTTCATCGCGATCTTCAGCCGCTTGCTCGTCTTGTTGTATTCAATCGGGATGATCTCATACGCCCGAACGTTTTCCGATGGGATCACTCCTTTGGCATCTTCAGGGATTTCAAAATTCGTGAGATCGCGATACTCCATCCCGGCCTGCCCAGCAAGTCCGGCGGCAACATCCTGTGGTTTGCAATAACCCAGTTCAACCAGCAACTGTCCAAGCGGAGCTTTGCGAGTCTGTTGAATTGCGAGTGCTTCATGCACCTGCTCACGCGTCACCTTACCCAGCTTCGCAAGCACGCGGCCAATCTTTCGACCCTTGAGTTCAGCAGTGTCAATCGCCATCGCAGCAACCTCTTTACATTGACGGAGTTTCTACAACTCCGGTGCTGGAATATCTGATATGACCTGCCCGATCAATGGTCGGGATACCGCCGGGACGCGCGTCCCAGATAGTCGGTTCGGCCACTGTATCGGACTGGTTCTCCAAATCCAACAACAAAATGTCGCGTTCTTTAACACGACACTTGGATTTTTGATAATTTATTTACGCCTTCGCCGCCGGTGGTTTGCTCTTGCCATCGTCTCCGTCGATCGAGCTGTCCTCGTCCCACTCCACACGACCGATAGTCCGTCCCATCTTATGGACTTTTTCGGACAGCGCACTTGGATTTTTGCTCTTGTCGATCATTTCTTCCGCACTGATCATGTTCCGTGAATAGAGCGACCACAGGTGGTCATCGAGCAATTGCATACCGAATTTCTTACCAGTCTGGATCGCCGAGTCGATTCGGAAGGTCTTGTTTTCACGGATCAAGTTGCTAATTGCCGGGGTCACAACCAGGAATTCGTAACCTGCAACCAGGCCCGGCTGGTCAGATCTTGCCAGCAAAACCTGGCTCAAGATGCAAAGCAACGCGGTTGAAAGCTGCACGCGGATCTGGTTTTGTTGGGTAACTGGGAAGGCGTCAACCACGCGGTCGATGGTCTTTGCCGCACCGGTGGTGTGCAGGGTGGCAAACACCAAGTGGCCTGTTTCCGCAGCTCGAATGGCGGATTCAATGGTCTCCAGATCTCGCATTTCACCGACCAGAATCACGTCCGGGTCAGAACGCAACACGCGGCGGAGTGCCTCGGCGAAGCTGGGAACGTCAACGTTCACTTCGCGCTGATTCACCAGCGACTTCTTGTGCTTGTGGTAGTATTCGATCGGATCTTCCATCGTCACGATGTGGCGATCGAAATTGGTATTGACATAGTCGATCATGGTTGCGAGCGAAGTGGTCTTGCCCGAACCAGTAGGTCCGGTAACCAGGAACATTCCTCTGGGGCGGCGGATGAGGTCGCGACACACCTCGGGCAGACCAATCTGTTCAAAGGTCAGCATTCGCGTCGGGATCTGACGAAGCACCATGGCCAGGTCTTGCTTCTGACGGAAGACGGAAACGCGGAAGCGAGCGGCCGTGCCGTATGCAAATCCGTAGTCGGTACCCCCCACTTCCTGGAGTTCCTGCTGGTTGCGTTCCGGCGTGATTGACTTCATCAGCGACACCATGTCATCTGATTCGAGGATCTTGGTGTTCAGGTCTTTCAAGCCGCCGTGGTGGCGAATCGTGGGACGGCGGCCGACGGTGAGGTGAAGATCGGAGCAGCCGAGCTTTACAACGGTATCGAGAAGACGGTCAATTTGAATCGATGACATGGTTCAATCCTGAAAGTTCGTGAAAAGACAGATCATTCGTTATCAAGGTCCGACTGCGTCATACGTGCAACTTCATCTGGCGTGGTGGTAGCATTCAAAATCTTGATTCGACCGTCGCCGGTCAGCGTCCGCATGCCGCTATCCACCGCCGCACGCCGAATTTCAGTCACTGGCGCGACGTTAAACGCCAGATCGCGAATGCGGCTGTTCATAATCATCATTTCATACACGCCCTTACGCCCGCGATATCCAGAACCATTGCAATTGTCACAGCCCACCGGCTTGTGCACCTTGCCCATTGCTTCTTCCATCGTCAACCCAACCAATCGCAAATATTTCGGATCCGGCGCTGGGTCAACCGTCTTGCACTTGGGGCACAAGATTCGGATCAGTCGCTGGGCCATGACCGCCTGGATCGAGCTGGCCACAAGGAACGGCTTGATACCGATATCCACCAGACGCGTGATCGCGCTGGGAGCATCGTTGGTGTGCAGCGTCGAGAACACCAAGTGTCCCGTGAGTGCCGCCTGAATCGCGATTTCAGCTACTTCCTTATCGCGGATTTCACCGACCAGAATAATGTTCGGCGCCTGACGCAACATCGATCGCAAGATCGCCGTGAACGTCAAACCAATATGCTCGCGCACCTGACACTGGTTGATTCCCTGGAACTGGTATTCAACCGGGTCTTCCGCCGTGATGATCTTCTTGTCCGGTCTATTCAACACATCGAGCGCGGAATACAGCGTCGTTGTCTTACCAGAACCGGTTGGGCCCGTCACAAGGAAAATGCCGTTTGGCCTGCGAATAACCTTATTAAACACCGCCAGATTGTCCGGCTCAAAGCCCAGGTTCACAAGACCGATTCGCACTGAATCTGGCCGCAGAATACGCAAAACAATCGATTCACCGTGATACGCCGGACACGCACTTACGCGGTAGTCGATCATGACGCCATCGACATCCAGCTTGATACGACCGTCCTGCGGCGCACGCTTTTCAGCGATGTTCAATCCCGCCATCAGTTTGATACGCGACAAGAACGCATTCTGCATGCGCTTGGGGAGATTATCTCTCTCCATACACACACCGTCGATGCGATACCGCAACCGCACACGTTCGGCCATCGGCTCGATATGAATATCGCTGCCACGCATGCGGACCGCTTCAGAGAGCACGCGATTCACCAGTTTCACAATCGGTGAACTCTCCGCCGCCTCGTCGATCGACTTATCCACCGACCGGTCAACCGACTTGTCAACCGACTTGTCGATCGACTCTGTCATCAGCGACTGATCAGCCGCAAACGTCCTGGCCGTACCCGCGTTGCTCGCATCTAAAAACTTCTTGATCGCGGCCTTGCTCGCAATTTTCGGCTCAATCTCCGAGTTCAGCCTGAACCGCAACATGTCCAGCAGTTCAAGATTCAACGGGTCCCAGATTGCAATATGCAATCGTCCATTAGTCTTGCTCAGCGGGATAATCGTGTGCTTCTTGATCAGGTCATCAGGGATCAGTTTCAAATCAATCTTGTCCGCCGCGTTCGGCTGCGCAAGATCGAAATACTCCATCCCGAACTGATTGGCCAACGCCTTGGCAACCTGGTCATCCTTCGCAAACCCCATCTCTATGACCACATCGCCAAACCGTTTCCCGCCCTTCGCCGCGGCACTCGCCTTGTCAGACTGCTCCTGCGTAAGCGCACCCCAGCCAACCAAGATTTCCCCAAGCTTCTTTCGCGATCTTGCCATGCTAAAAACTTTCCGGTCAACGCCAGATACCGTGTAATGTCCGATCGATCACGCCCGGCGGTTGCACACCAGGTCCGCGCCACCCCTCGAAAGAGAAAATCAACGAGAGCGAACAGGATAGCAGCAAACAACTCCCCGTGCGCGAAGGACGGGGGATGTTGGGTGTCTTCTCAATCCCACGCAGTTCTAGACACAGCTCTCTGTTAGACTGTACAAAGAAATAGGACCTATAGGGCCTATACGACCTATAGGTCCAATTGCCTTACAGATTCAACTCCCGCGTGCAGCAATCAATCCTCGCCCCATTTCAATCGCGCACGCCCTCAAACCTCCCCACCCTCATCCGGCTCTCTCATCTCCTCATCGCGCAACGCCTTCTCCCCCGCCTTTCCATACAACCCCGCAATCTTCGCCGCCTGCTCTCTCACCCGCTTCTGCAGCGCCACCGGTTTCACCACCCTGCAACTCGCCCCCATCGACATCACCCACCACACGATTTCATCCAACCCATCCACCGTACACGTAAACCTCAACTCCCCATTCTCAACAATCTCCACTTCCTGCGTCTTGTGCCACTGCGTCTCTGAGATCGTCTCCGCCAATCCCGGCGAGAACATCAGCTCCACCGCCCAGCTCCTATCTCCCTTCACCATCACCCACGCATTTCCAAAGTGCTTCTCCAGCGAAAACTCCTTCGGCGACTCGAACCTCTCATCCAGTAACTCAACCTTCCCAAACCGGCTCAGCCGCAGCGTCCGCACCGACTGCTTCTCCATGTGCCACCCAATCACATACCACGCGCGCACTCCAAAATACAACGCATACGGCTGCAAGTGAAACTTCGAACTCTTCCCCCCGCGTTTGTCATACTCACACTTGAGCACCCGCTTCTCCGCGATCGCACGCTTCACCCGCGCATACACATCCATCACAATCTTCGCATCTGACCCCGCCGCGCTCTGAATCATCATGTGCTCAAGCTCCCCCTTCGCCTCCTGGCGAATCTGCGTGGGCAACTGCTCACTCACCTTCGTCATCGCCCGTTCCAGCGGCCCAAACATCGCCATCTGCTCGCGCGCGCCCGTTGACTGCCCCATCGCTAGCAACGCCAGCGCCTCTTCCGTACTCAACTGCAGCGGCGGCAAGAAGCTCTCACCACTCAACCGATACCCAAGCTTCCGATCCGACTCCACCTGCAACCCCGCCTGCCGCAACTTTGCTACATACCGAAAAATCGACCGCAGATCCACCCCAATCTCCGATGCCAATCCGCCCGCAAGCAACCCCGGCTTCTCCCGCAACACCATCAGCAACCTCAGCATCCGAACCGCTTCAGTGCTCGAATCAGCCCCCGCCCCCTTCGATTTTCCAACTGCCTTCGCCATTGCTCATGCTCCAATCATGCTCCAATATCCTGCGACCATCAAGCATAGAAACCAACGACTCGATGAACACAAACTCCGAAACGCGTTTTGCGGCGTGCCACCGGCAATCTTGCCGGTGTCTGATCCTGCTGCCAGCTCATTGAAGTGACCCCGCACTATCCGAATTTCGATAATGCGTTTGCCCTGCCCCAGACTATTGCTTCCGCTTCTCTTCCTTCATCCGTGCATATCTGTGTAATCTGTGGCCTGTCTTCTGCTTTCATCTGGGCAAGTCTGAGTTTGTCTGTGGCCCGCTTTGCTTTTCTATGCCACTTCAATCCAAACCGCCGATTCACTACTCCATGCCCCCCACCCGCAAACTACTCCCCCTCCTTGCCCTCCTCCTCCTCTCCGCCTGCCAATCTTCCTACCGCCCCCAGGGCACCAGCGGCACAGTCGGCACCTACTCCTACGGCCGCGCTTCGGTCCGCATCGCCGACCCCATTCGCATCCACACCATCATCGCCGCCGCCAACGCAAGTCTCCGCTCCCGCGGCTACACCATCGAATCCACCGAATCAACCGCCGACGGCGGCACGATCATCGGCCGCCAGCCCGATTTCAAATCCTTCGAAAAACTAATAGTCTCCGCCCAGCTCGCCCCCGGCGCAGTAGAAATCAGCATCACCCGCCAACCCTTCGGCGATGAAGAACGCTCTCGCGCCCTCATGGATTCCATCCTTCAACGACTCGGCCTCTAAAGTGCCACCGGCAATCCTGCCGGTGTCCTGTTCCTGACTCGGCCTTTCTGAACTTGACTCGATCAAACAAATACCAATACCCACCGGCAGGATTGCCGGTGTCACGCCGCACAATCCCTTTCTACCATCTACGGCATGCTCGCGCCTGACCAGAGCTCTTTTGACCATGCCATTTCCGATGGTCCGCCGCCGCCCCACCCCCGCTCCCCAATCACATATCGCCAGGGTGCCAACCTCCCTCACTGGAGACTCGACAATGCCATGTACGCCGTCACATTTCGCCTCGGCGATTCTCTCCCTCAAACCGTTCTGAACAAATTTCGGGCTGAGCGAACTCGTTCAATCCAGGAGATCGAAACTCTTCAGCGGCCCCTCACGGAAATCGAACGCAACCGTATCAACTACATCTTCAGCGACAGAGTCGATGCCTGGCTGGACCGTGGACATGGATCGTGTATTTTCCACAACGCCGCCGCCGCAGAAATCGTCCGCAATGCCATGCTGTTCCACAATGACATTGTTTACCACCACCTGGCGTGGTGCATCATGCCAAACCATGTCCACACCGTTGTCCATATATTTCCAGGGCACGACATTTCCGACATTTTGCGCCAGTGGAAAGGGTGCGCCGCTCGTGAAATAAACAAACTTTACAAAACCACCGGTACCCCACTCTGGCAAAAAGAACCCTACGACCACATCATCCGCGACCACGTCGACCTCGCGCGGCAAGTCCGATACGTTCTGAACAACCCCGCCGCCGCCAAACTAGAAAACTGGCCCTGGCTTGGCGGTTCCTGCTACCACCCCTAACCCGAAGCGTTGCCTTTTCCCTGTGCCACCGGCAATCCTGCCGGTGTCCTGTTCCTTGACTTGGCCTTTCGGACCTCGACTTAACCAAATAAATACCAACACTCACCGGCAGGATTGCCGGTGCCACGTTTACGGCTGCCTCAAATCCGGGAACACAAGCGAATACCGATCGTTGTGGAACGCCTTCTTGATCGTTCCATCGGGATTGTAAATCTGCCCGCCATCGCCACCAGGGTAAATCTCAAGATACGAAGCGTGCCCGTCAAAGAACAAAAGGCATGACTTACGAAGATCTCCGTACCCGTTCTTTTGCGCAGCAAGTTGTACTGGATTCAGACCGGTCTCCGGCGTGTTAATCACCACATCTGCATACTGATCATTGCAATACACCATCTGCGATGGCCTGAACGTATCCGCCACCTTCATGCGCTCCATACCGAACTTGAATGCATTTCTCCACAACCCGCCATTAGCAAATCCCGCTGACCGGCTCACCTGCGTCAACCATGCGATCTGCGTCTGATATGAAGTCCCTGTATCGTCATAGCAACTGATTCCCTGTGTCGGTGCCGGAAACGCTCCCGCGCTTGGCCGCTGGAACGAGACCTTATCGCTCGGATCCTTGCAAGTCTCAACTTTGATCTTTGGCCGCGATGCGCCCCAGGCATTGTTTAATGTCCCCGGCCCCTCAAGATTCTCATATCCAATATATTGATTCAATGGCCGAAACGCTGCAGGCATATCCAAATCCGCATATGCCACCCAGTACGGGTCGGTGTTCTTTCCAAATGCGAGCCACGTCGATATCCACCCCGTCGTCGCCTGGTTCGGCGGTATCCGCTCTCCCGCGCCCGCCCAGATATACCTTCCCGCCACCGTTCCCCAGTTCGCAAACTGTGGCATGTAACTCTTCCACTCATTCTGATACTGCCCAACGCCGCGGCCAATCTGGCTCAGGTTCTGCAAGCTCACCATCTGCCACGCAGACTTCCTCGCCTTGCCCAGCGCAGGCAGCAAAATCGCAATCAGCAACGCAATAATCGCGATCACCACCAAAAGTTCAATCAGTGTGAACCCGTGAATTCGCTTGTTTGCATTCCGAAGAGCCATAAAACTCCCCTTTCAGTTTTTCGCGCCAAGACAGTTGCCGACGAATGCCGGTCTTAATCCTACTCCAGCATTAGACTCTATTTCGTCCAAAAATGCAACCACGCACCATCCAAAGTTCATGCCGGTCCGGTTTGCAATTCGTTCGCAACCTGCTTCACGGTTGCCGCAAATCGGGGAAAACCAGCCAATACGAGTCGTTTCCATAGGCCTGCTTGACCGTCCCATCGGGGTTGTAAATCCCCTGGTTATAGCCGCCGCCACCGGGATACACGGTCAAATACTTCGCGTGCCCATCATAAAACAGCATGTTCGACTTGTTCGGATCGCCATAGCCGTTCTTGACCGGATTCGCCGCCGCGCTTGAAAGATTCACCACAATGTCCGCGTACTCGTCATTCGCGTACACCATTTGCGATGGACGGAACGTATCCGCAACCTTCATGCGTTCCATGCCAAATCGGTAGGCCGGACCAAATCCTCCTGATGCCACCTGCAACATCCACGCAATCTGAAACTGATATGAAGATCCGCAGTCCTCGTACGCACTCATATTTGTGCGATTGGCGGCAGGAACGGTCGGGTCGTTTGCTGCCAATGGCCAGGAACGCTGGTGCGTGATCTTGTCGCTGGGATCCTTGCACACTGGCATCTGAAACTTCTTGCGATCAAAAGTTGGGCCGAGGCGATTGTTTAATTGATTGGGAACTTCAACAGTCTCTGCGCCCAAATACTGATTCAGCGGCCGCTCTGATGCCGGAATATCAAATGGCCCGTTCGCCCAATACGAGTCACAGTTCCTTCCAAACGCAAACCATGTCGCCGTCGCATTTGACCCTTGGTTGGAGGGCACTCGCTTTGTGCCGCCCGCCCACAGCTCGACGCCGCCCGATGCCCCCCAATTTGTAAAATAGGGCATGTAGTTCTTGTTCTCATTTTGATACTGCGCAACGCCGCGGCCAATCTGGCTCAGGTTCTGCAAACTCACCATCTGCCACGCACTCTTCCTGGCTTTCCCCATCGCCGGGAGCAAAATCGCAATAAGCAACGCAATGATCGCAATCACAACCAGAAGCTCAATCAAAGTGAAGCCGTTCCGATTGCGTACATGTCGAAGAGCCATAAACTCCCCTTTCAAATCTTCGCGCCGATCCAACCGCCGGCGAATACCGGCTATTTCTTCATCGACATTAGACCAGAATTCCTGCCGCGAAGCAACTCCCTATCTAATTACAAACACACACCTATTTGTTCTTGCGAATCCTCTTCACCCGACATATCATTTCCCATGAGGTCGTCAAGGCACGCCATCTCCGTATTATATTATATTTATGTCACTCGATCAAACGGTGCACAGTTGCTGCAACTGTCTGACTTGTAATGAGTTATGTAATTTTTCACAATATTTGAAACCGCCCCCCCCCCCCCCGCATAACGAATCGTCGTCCTCGAAAGACTTTCAGACTTCGTGTGAAGTCGTTCGGCGTGTGCTGATTGCGTCTTTGAGGATGCCAAGGAGATTCGTCATGGATCGTAAACTCGTAGCCCTGTTTCTCTCAACGGTATGTGCTCCGCTCTGCTATGCGCAATCAACAAAGCCTGTGCTCATTACAGACTATCACGCAACCAAAACTCTAACACAAAACGGAGCCGACCCTGTTGCCTGTCCGAATTTCATGATTGTGTCCAACGTCCATCACCAGTGTGTGCCTCCAGTCCCCAATTACGGCTTTTGCGCGATCGGCCTTCAGGCGTCTTATTGCGACGAATTCATCATTGGCGATTGCATTAATCATTATTCAAATATTCATTTTGTCAGATCCGTCGCGTATGCAGAAGACCCAGCATCGTCGGGCGTGGTTGAACGCGAAGTCGAAGTAGAGTTCACCGTTTCACGCCTGACCGAATTGTCGTTTCTTGAAAATTTCTTCCACGCCTCGGCATCGTCCGCTGCTGGTGCAGGCGGTTCAGCACAAGGTTCGATTCTCGTAACGCTGGTTAATGTGGATACAAGTGCGTCATTGATAAACAGCTCGGAAAGCGCCGCGTCCAGTAACGGGAACGGAAACGCATTGAACTATCTGAACATTAATCCAGTCGAACTCGTGCCGGGCCACTACGTACTTACATTCCATAGTATCGCTGAAGTCTCAGGAATTGCCACAGCAATCGCAGGCGGCTCTCACCAAATGACCACATTCATGCACTTTGACTACAGCGATGAAATCGCCGCGTGCCGAGAAGACTTCAATGCCGACGGTGCCGTTGACTTCTTCGACTACCTTGATTTTGTGGATGCATTTACGGCTGGCGGATGCGATGCCGATGTTAACAACGATGGGGTCGTTGACTTCAATGACTATCTAGATTTTGTGGACGCGTTCCAGTCAAATACGTGCGGAGTGTGCAACTGCTAAGTTGAAAACGGTATTCTAAGTCTCCAAAGCGAAGAGGGGCCTGGCGGCCCCTCTTTACGATCACTGACTGGTTAGATTGAGTGTATGGATCATGGAGCAAAGATCATGTGATACGCATCATTCACATACGCTGCTTTCGGGCGTCCAGTTGCGGGGTCATACAATACGCTTTGGCCACCACGCAGTACTTTGAGATACGACGCATGCCCGTCGTAAAACAACATATTCGACTTTTCAACATCGCCGTAACCGTTGATGATGACCGGCTCAGCAGGAGTAATCGCTACGCCTGCATTGATCACAAGATCCGCTGTTTCATCATGGGCGTACACCATTTTTGCTGGTTGGAACGTATCACCCATACGCATCTTTTCCATTCCGGCACGGAATGCTGGAGAGAATCCCAAGGCGGGTGGGCCGGCCTGTGCCTGCATGAAGAACGCCAATTGCGTCTGATATGAAGTGCCCACATCGTCATAGCACGAAAGGTTCACAGGCGCCGCCGCTTGACCGGAATTATTTGCATGCGGCCAATAACGCTGATGCCCGATTTTGTCGCTCGGATCCTTGCATACCGGGACCTCAGTTTTTGGCCGAGCGCCGGTAGCGGGGAACTTGTTGTTCAAAGTGGACGGCGGTTCAATGGATTCTGCTCCAAGATACTGATTCAGCGGCCTTTCCGATGCAGGAATATCAAACAATCCACCTGCAACAGTTCCGCCCCAATAGCCATCTCCGGAACAGTTTTTCCCAAAAGAGAACCATGTCGCAATGCCGGTGGCATTCGCGGTCGATGGAACACGGCTGGTCCCGCCTCCCCACACAAACCGTCCGTTGATCGCCCCAAAGTTCGCGAAGAATGGCAGGTAGTTCTTGTTCTCATTCTGATACTGAGCAACGCCGCGGCCAATCTGGCTCAGGTTCTGCAAGCTGATCGTCTGCCACGCTGCTTTGCGTGCTCGACCAAGTGCCGGCAGCAAAATCGCAATCAACAACGCAATGATCGCAATGACAACCAGCAATTCAATCAGCGTGAAACCGCGGCGTCCGCCGCTATTTCCCGTACGACCCGGCATTCTCAATATTCCAAACATGTGAACCCTTTCTTTTTCCACTTCTTTCAGTTCCCTGAAAGACGCGTGTTCAGTTTCCCAATCACCATTTCAATAACCCGTGCATGATCCAGATATGACTCACATCACGCACTGATCATAATTTTTTCTTTCGCTCGCACACTCCAGCAGCGTCCAGAACGGCGCTGCGCTCAAACTTCGCTCAATCTTCACATGACACCCCGTTCCGAGCTGTCCTGCGAAATCATACCCGCGAACTCTGTACCGCATTGCCGTGAATGGACATGCGTACTAGAGCAGATTTTCGCCTTCACGTCAAGGCCCCAATGAAAACCGTTCCCCAACGTCTACCAAAGTCCGACGGCAGAAACCGCCACCCTTTCCCACCAGTCCATTCGCACAATCCTGGTTAACGGATGCAATATTTTCGCACCCACCATCAACTACTACGGTGCAAAACCCCAGCCCGTATTACCCGAAAAGCCTAATTCAACCAATTCAAGCCATTCTTGCGCTAACGAAGGTACCAAAAACCATACTTGACAACCGCTATACGTATGGTATCATACCGTATATGAACCGATCACCAAACCAAAACGCACCGTGCCACCGGCAATCCTGCCGGTGTGCCTTTTTCCTCCTGTTTCCACTTTGTCTCTTCGCCACTCTGTCACTTCGTCACTTCCTGTCCCCTCCCGCCCCCATAACCAAATAACTCCAAAAGTCCCCCACCCATCGCACTCGGATTACTTGCCCCAGCCCATTCAGATGATACCTTCAGAATAGGAAACACCCATGTCCACCCAACCCACCCACCTCTTTCTCCTGCTCAACCGCTCTCCTGCTCAACTCTCTCGCCGCTTCGGCGCTGCCCTCGTTTTTGACTCAAAAACAAAAGGGGCTCAGGGACTCATGAGCTTCTTTGAATTTTTTCGTTGATCCCCTTTCGATTCTGACCTAAAAACGCACAATCCCCTCCACCTGCCTTTCCACTTCGTCACTTTGCCACTTTGCCACTTTGCCACTTTGCCACTTTGCCACTTTTTCCGTCTCGTGCTCTCAATTTTCAACTCCCCGCCTTAACCAAACTCCCCGCCTTCCTCCGCGTCTTCTTTCCGACCTCTTCCCCCTCTGCGTTAAAAAATGCCTTTCTCTGCCTTTCCTCTGTGTCTCTGTGCCTCTGTGGTAAAGACACCGTCCCCCGCCTCTGCCTTAAACCAAGAATCCACGCCTTCCTCCGCGTCCTCTTTCCGACCTCTTCCCCCTCTGCGTTAAATGACACCGTCCA
>SXOY01000043.1 GCA_005776545.1 Planctomycetia bacterium
CCGTTGAATCCCGCGGCCTCCCCTTCGGTGGCGATCTGCTGGAGAGTCCATTCCGGGCAAGCAACCGAACTGAAAGCGACCTTCATCCGTGAGTTCCTAGTCCATTAGTATTTTAGATCACTAACGGAGGGAGTAGGCTGAACTGGACAGGGAACCGACCCTGCCCACCGGCGTCCCATCATAAGCAGGTAACAGGCATTTGGCACTAGGAAGAGAAAGCTGTTTGGTGAGTTATGTGTCGTCTCAGCTGGTTGGTGTATGCAGCGTCCGCGGGCAAAGAACGTGCAGGCGGCGAAAGTCGACGCCCTAGAACGCTGGGAGAAGCAGATTGGGAAGCATGTCCGCCGCGTGGATGGCATATTTCAGTGTGTCGAGCGTGGCGCAATCGAAGCCCAACCTCTATGCAACTTCAGCAACTACTGGTCAACGAAGAGTTTGTAGTTCTCCAAAGAGTACTGAAAGTGTCGGTGCTGCTGAGCGCGGCATTGCTGCTGCTGGCACTGACAGGTTGCATTGGCGGCTCAGCGCGCGAGCTCTATTTCAAGGCACGAGCAATTGATGCACAAGGGCACGATGGCGATGGAAGCCTGGTTGTGGGCGTTGACCGAAGTGATGAACTGCGTGAGATGATCTTGAAAGCGAGAAGAGTGCAGTTGGCGGATGCGGAGAGGTAAGAAGGCCGGAAGTGGCAAAGTGGCAAAGTGGCTGAGCTTACACACATGCTACAGGGTTCAATTTACCACAAGCCGCGACGCCACGGGTTCATGAACCCTTAGAAATGGCGTGAGGTCAAAGCGGGCGACGAGGGTCGAACTCGCGACCTACGCGTTGGGAACGCGTCGCTCTACCACTGAGCTACGCCCGCACATTTGGAGTGTATCCACTTATCCGGCACAAGGACGGAATCCCAGATCAGTCATCGCCAAGTTGTGCAACAGTAAGAACTCTTTGAAGTCTGGCGGTAGCGGCAGGTCCATAGGCCATCCTCCTGAGATACTCGAGAGCCGCCATACGTTCCTGTGGCGACTTGGTTTGCCAGTACGCACCATCATCGTCCTGATCGACAACATTTCCAACGGAGAACGCGGTGCGATCAAGTCGAAAGGTCGCAGGCGTTTCAATGGGCTTTGGCTGACCGTCGTTTTGCACTGCCAAATAATAGATCCTGGCCAAACGCGAGGTTAGATAGAAACCTCGTTCGTACCCAAATCTGCATTTTTCTTGACAACACCAAACCAGATCAGGCAGAAGAGCGGGTAGCCCAAACGAAGAAGTCCTATCACGACAGAGGAGACAATCATCATTGTTGCTCCCATATTTGCAAAGGCAGCCATTGGGCCGTTGGCCGCCGCCGGATTCTGTTTCATCACCTGGGCGTAGTCATCCGCCCTTGATATCTGCCATGCAACATGTGCTATCAAGATCACCGTGGCAACAATTCCATAGGCAAGGTGAAGTTTGACACCGATTGGTTTGCGGCGCAAGAGCATGATTGCGCTCACGAGCAGAAGTGCAGAAACGCCAGTCAATACGACCATGAACAGGATATCGATCGGGCCGACCAAAGCCATCTGGGCATTCATCTGGTCTTGAGCTTCGGGGGGCATCGAACCTGGGGGTATCGCCCCCATCGCTACTTTTCCTATCACCGTACCGGCAACCTGACAACATCCATTGTAAAGAAGCGTAAGACCGCCCCAAATGCAACCGAGTACACCAATCGTCACCGGCCATTTCGGCGGGTCCGTCAGTTCATCGTGAAAAACCGGCGGGCTGTTCATGCTTGACATCGGAGCTCTCCATTGTCTCACTAGACGGTACAGGCATCAGGCATGAGGGAAGTCCAATGCCGAAACACACAGCCACTTTAGATCGACACTTCGTTGGTACCCATATCCGCATTGCGTTTTACCAATCCAAACCAGATCAGGCAGAACATCGGGTAACCCAAGCTGAAAAGAATCGCTACCACAATTCCGAACCAGGCACTAGGGGAACCTGCCTGCGCTGCCCATTTGTCTCCGGAATTCTGGTCAGCCCACGCCTGAACTTCCAGCTGGTGATAAATCGCGTACGCGCAAGAAGCGAGACCGAGCAAGAGTCCGACAGCCGCATAAGCAAGGTGAGCCATCGCGCCAGTCTTGGAACGGCGAAGTGTCTGAATACCTGCGACCATGAGAATGGTTGTCGGAATGAATCCCAACGCGGCCATTCCGATCTGAATCGCGCCGGGTCGCATGATGTCAGGCATCGGCCCCATCTGTTCCTCGGCACCCTTGAGAATCATCGGCATCATGAGCATGAACCCCACGCCGCAGATTCCGCACAAATAGCCCAAACTGGAAAAGACAATACTGACGATTCCAACGATTTTGGGCCACCCTGGATTTGGAGCACCAAAGCCATCGACTGGTGACTCAACTGGTGGGTAATTGTCGCTCATGAACTATCTCCGCGAAAGGGTGAACCGGGAGTGTACCAGAACCAATCAAAGCTGCTGAAGGAACCGGATATCGTTCTCAAAGAGCATGCGGATGTCGGGGATTTCGTAGCGTTTCATAGCGATCCGCTCGATTCCGAACCCGAATGCAAAGCCGCACCATTCTTCGGGATTTATGCCGCAGCCTTGCAGGACATTGGGGTGGACCATGCCGCAGCCGCCCAGTTCGACCCATTTCGCAGGCTGATCAGCGCGGAAACGGATCTTCATATCAAGCTCGGCGGAAGGCTCGGTGAACGGGAAGAAGCTGGGGCGGAGGCGGATTTCGGAGTCTTCACCGAAGTATGCACGGGCGAATTGCACCAGCGTGGTCTTGAGATCAGCCATGGTCACATGACGATCGATGTACAACCCTTCGATCTGGTGGAACATGAACGAGTGCGTGGCATCGACCGTGTCGGGGCGATAGACACGACCAGGCGCCACAATCTTGATCGAGTGTTTCAGGCTGCCGCCATCGCGTGCAACCGCCGCTTCCATCACGCGAATCTGCACTGTTGAAGTCTGACTCCGCAGCATCCGCGGCGACTTGGACTTCCTGGGATCATCAACATAGAAATTGTCGATTGGGTCGCGGGCAGGGTGTTCAGCAGGAATATTCAGACTTGTGAAGTTGTGAGCTTCATCTTCAAGCTCTGGTCCATCGGCAACTGAAAAACCCATGCGAGCAAAAACTTCGCAGAGTTCTTCGCGGACACGCATGATGATGTGGCGGCGGCCGAGGTGGTTTGAGGTGATCGCGCCCGGCTCAGTCATGTCCACCATTTCAGAGACCGGACCAGCGCTTGCGCCAAGTGTGGTCTTCTTCTCGTTGTAAGCAGTTTCGAAGGCGGTGCGAACCGCATTGATTTGCCCCCCCACCTTAGCCTTTTCTTCCTTAGGGAGCTTGGCGAAGGCGGTCATGGCATCTTTGAGCTTGCCGCTGGGGCCGAGGTAGGCGAGCCGCCAGGCTTCGAGCGCGGCGGCGTCTGCCGCGGCAGAAAGCTGGGTAAGGCCTGTAGACTGGAGTTCTGGAAGCTGATCGAGCATGAGGCGGGAGGGTATGCCGGATCAGGAAAGTGGCAAAGCGACCAAAGGGGCAACTTATTGGTCCGGAATTCCATCGGTTTTGCTGGTATTGCGCGGAAGTTGTGGCACTCTTTATCTGAGTTGCACAAAAGAAACGGGAACGCATGACAAAATTTGCTCTTTCTAGTTTGCTCGCTGGAAGCGTCGCAGTTGCGCAGGCACCATTCGCAAACCTGTTCTGGGAAGCCAATGACGGTGGCGGTTGGACACGTAATGCACTGACAACGACCAATCGCACGGTGCAGGTTCGACTGGTTGCTGAATGGGGTGCCGTCGATGGATATGGATTTTCCGTGACTGGTTTTGATGCCGTCATTGGTTCGGCAGATACCACGGACAACGCCACACGGTTGACTCGGTTTGTTCCCTTTGATCTTGTCACTAGCGAAATGGCAGCGATGAGACAAGGTAACCTTATTAAACTTGATGTTGCAACAGATGTGGCGGCGCCCGGCGCGGGCACTGGCTGGATCTTCGCTTCGCAGGGCAGCGGACATTTTGGAGGGGTCATTGACCCGGCCAACCCCGCACATCTGTTTGGCTTTGACCTTGAACTGGGAGATGTTGCAGGAACTCGCAGAGTTTCTTCGGTTCATCACGTCCGATTCGGCGGCAATGCGGGGATCTACATCGGGCCTACGTCCCAAGTTTTTGTCATTGCGCCAGTAGCTGGCGTGGATATTACTTATGTCCCCACCGCGCCAAGCGTCGCAGTTGTGGTAGCCGGACTTGTTGCCACTCGAAGACAGCGGAGATCAATCAGCTCCCTTCAGTCAACGAAATGAGCAGATTTGGTCATAGATGGTGGCGATCGCCGAACGGCTGCGCAGATGGCCAGTTCTTCTCACTGCCATTCACGCCGCAAAAACACACAAGCCCGCATTGCTGCGGGCCTGTGAAATGAACTAGATTGTCGAAGGAAAATCAGGCCTTCTTAGGAGCATTGGCCTTAGCAGCCTTCGCTGCCTTCTTCTCACCGACCTTGAAATCGCCCTTCTTGAGCTTGGCGGCGAATGCGGTGCGCTTGTCGGCGATCTTGCGACGCTTGGAGGGCTTGCCGCCGATTTCGGGACCTTCTTCAGCGCCGACGAACTGGATGACGCAAAGTTCAGAGCCGTCACCGATACGGGCCTTGCCGAGCTTGACGATGCGGGTGTAGCCGCCAGCGCGGTCTTTGAACTGTGCCGCCACGTTCGAGAAGATGTGCTTGACGATCTTGGGGGCTTTGGTCAGTTCGCCGTACTTGTTACGCTCGACTTCTTCGCCCTTGGGGACATCGAAGAACTGCTCAGCGCGTTCGCGACGCTTGGCGGTGTGAGCCTTTTCAGCATCGGTGGCGGTTGAGTGGGTGTAGAGCCAGTCGAACGCCTTGCGGTCGCGGCCGAGCTTGGAGATCACCAGGCGGCGAGCGTGCAAGTCGCCACGCTTTGCCAGCGTGATGATCTTGTCAACCATCGGAGCGACGGCTTTGGCCTTGGGGATAGTGGTCACAATCTGGCCGTGCTCAAAGAGAGCTACAGCAAGGTTGCGAAGTGTGGACGCACGGTGTGCAGTTGTGCGTCCAAGTCGGTAGCCGGCGCGGCCGTGTCGCATGAGAGAAACTCCAGAGGCAGAGGGCCATCCATTGCGGATGTACCCGGAAAAGACCCTTAAAAGACAGGTCGAGATATTAGGCGGCAGGTACGACGAAATCGCCCTGACGCAGACAATGGCAGACAATCGCGAACATTCGAACAGATACCGGACGCTCCGGATCGGTTCACCAGACTAGAGACCAGGTGGCAACTCGGGCTTGGGAACGTTGTAGCCCTCAGGCATCTTCATTCCCAAGTCGAGATTAATGTCTTGCAGCTTGCGCTTCACTTCGCGGAGCGAGGTGCGGCCGAAGGAACGCAGCTTGAGCAATTCACCATCAGTGAACTGCACAACCTGGCCCACGGTTTCAATACGGGCTGATTCGAGGCAGTTGCTGGCACGGACCGAGAGATCCATGTCAGTGATCGGCATCGAGAGCTTGCGAATGAGGTCTTCATCGACGCCGGCTGCTGCGGCTGCTTCTTCAGAAACGCGCTCTTCGCCCAGTTCAAAGTACTGAACGAAGGGATTGAGGTGCTTGCGGAGAATCTTGGCGGCTTCGACGAGTGCCATTTCTGGAGTGACGGTACCGTTGCTCCAGATTTCAAGCGTGAGCTTGTCGTAGTTGGTGCGCTGACCGACGCGGGTTTCTTCGATCTTGTAGCGAACGCGCTGAACAGGTGAATAAATCGCATCGACGTGAATGATGCCGATTTCCTGATCTTCCTGCGAGTTGTACTGCTCGGAAGCGGGAACGTAGCCGCGGCCTTTAGCCACGTGCAGTTCCATTTCGAACTCGACCTTGTCGGTCAAGGTGCAGAGAACCAAGTCTTTGTTATGAATAGTGATCGAAGGATCAGCTTCGATCATGTCGGCAGTGACTTCACCAGGACCGCGAGCAGCGACGCGCATGGTCTTGGGTTCATCGCCTTCGAGCTTGACGATCAGGTTCTTGACGTTGAGGACAATGTCAACGACATCTTCCATCACGCCGGGCATTGAGCTGAATTCGTGGCTTGCGCCTTTGATCTTGATCCAGGTGACCGATGCGCCTTCGAGCGAAGAAAGCAGCACGCGGCGGAGGCTGTTGCCAACTGTGGTACCAAAACCACGCTCAAACGGTTCAACCATAAAGCGGCCGTAGGTATCACCCGTGAAACGGGGATCGGCGACAACACGAATGGGAAGCTCAAGGCCACGCCACTTCACGCGAGTACTCATGCGAAAACCTCAATCAGCAGAAGTTCGTGATTTCTCACGCATAAACAACCCACACGCTCACGAACATTTTCACCCTGCTGAGGCGGCGAAAGTTCTTCTTGCATTGCGGGATAAATCGTGTGCGATCCGGTAAAGGGTCGCACACGCGAAAGATCTAGATTAAACGCGACGACGCTTGGAAGGGCGGCAACCGTTGAATGGAACCGCTGTGCGGTCTTCAACTGCTGTGACGCGGAGGCCAGCGGCGGTGAGGCCGTTGACAGCTGATTCGCGGCCAGCGCCAGCGCCAGTGATGCGAACTTCAACTTCGCTCATGCCCATCTTGCGAGCCTTGCCCGCGGCGGTTTCACCCGCGCGAGTCGCGGCGAAGGGGGTGCTCTTACGAGTGCCCTTGAAGCCGATGGTTCCCGCTGAATCCCAGGCGATGGTTTCGCCGTTCATGTCGGTGATGGTGACGATGGTGTTGTTGTTGGTGGCCTTGACGTGGACGATGCCACGGACAACGTTCTTGCGAACTTTTGCCTTCTTGCCAACTGCTTTTTCTTTTTCTGGGACTGATGACATATTCGAAAGCTCCTCGGATCATCCGACACAAAGTGTCGTACCCGATTGTGAAAGAAAAACACCGGATCAATGTTGACCCGGTGTCGATTGAATTACTTAGCCTTGACGCCCTTCTTACCGGCGACAGTCTTCTTCTTACCCTTACGAGTACGAGCGTTGGACTGTGTGCGCTGACCGCGGCAGGGGAGACCCTTGCGGTGGCGATCGCCGCGATAGGACTTGATGTCCTTGAGGCGTTGAATGTTCTGCTGCACCTGGCGGCGGAGAGCACCTTCGACCAGGAAGTTGGAGTCGATCACGTTGTTGATTTTGGCAACATCGGTTTCGGGCAACTCGTTGGAGCGCTTCTCGCCATCGACCTTCGCTTCTTTCAGAATGGCCGCCGCGAACTTGGGGCCAATTCCGTAGATGTACTGAAGGGCGAAGAAGATTTTCTTCTTGTCGGGAACATCGATACCAGCAATACGTGCCACTAGGAGACTCCTCAAAGATCGCTGGGTTTAGCCCTGGACCTGTTTGTGCTTGGGATCAGACTTGCAAATCACGCGGACCTTGCCCTTGCGGCGCACGATCTGACACGCATTGCACAACCGCTTTACGCTAGAACGAACCTTCACGGCGAACTCCGATCTTCGAACCACTGCAGAGGCAGGATGCCGCCGCCAGAGCCGAAACTGAACTTGCTTGCACTGATTGCTACTGACCGGACACGGCCAGAAAGTAGGACAAGTAACAAGGGGGACATTCTACCCACCAAATGACAAAAAGTCATGCCACACTGGGAAGTAGCGCCAAACCACGTTCATTGACGGAACGTGATCCGGGCTTTGGTCAGGTCATACGGACTGATTTCTACGGTGACGCGATCGCCCGGGAGGATGCGGATGTAGTTCATTCGCATCTTTCCTGAGACATAGGCCAACACCTCGGTCTTTTGTTCATTTGGCAACCGAACCTTGAACATTGCGTTCGGGAGGGCTTCGGTAACCACCGCTTCGAAAGTGAGTTTGTCGTCCTGTTTGGCCATAAAAGAAATCGGTCTCTGCGTTGAAATTCAGGCCTCCAAAAGTGGAGGATTGCTGGGCGGGTATGTTAGGCACCTTCTTGGGGAGAGCAAGCCGTGTCAATTCAAGCACATTCAGGCCCTTTCAGGCCTCTTTCATATACAGCCGAATCAACGTCTCCCCCACTATCCACGCAAACAACAGCGGCATATGCACAATCGACGCGAAGAACACTTTTCTCGCCGCCTCGCGCGATGGGACTCTGGCAAACTTCACCACCAACGCCGCGTATAGCAACCCGCTCACGATCGCCATCGCTAGATACGGCCAACTCACATGTGGCGTGAGCAACCAGAATGGCAGCACGCTGAAGATCAACAGCCACACCGTCCAGATCAAACTCGATCTCGCGGTGGCTTTGCCGTCAGGGTCGCTGACGCTCAGGGTCTTGTAACCGCCGCGGGCGTAGTCCTCGCGATACATCCACCCAATCGCCAAAAAATGCGGCAACTGCCAGGCAAACATGATCGCGACAAAAACCCAGCCGCCTGGCTCCATGAGCGTCGACAATCCAAGTTCATGTTTGGCGGCTGCCCAGCCAATGAGTGGGGGCAACGCCCCTGGAATTCCGCCAACATGCGTCGCCCACGGCGTGTGGGTCTTCATCGGCGTATATATCAAAATATAGGAAAGTACGCAGGCGAGTGACACCAGCGCAGCAGCGGGCCCGCAAAATGCGAGCAAGCACATGACTCCCAGCGCCGAACACATCGACCCAAGAACCAGCACAGATCGCGGGTGCACCCGCCCACTGGGTAATGGCCGCCCCATCGTACGTTCCATCTTGGCATCGCGGAATCGTTCGATGTATTGATTGAGTGCGTTCGCCCCGCCCGCAGATAGCGCGGTGCCGACAATGACCGCACCAAGCAGCACAAGCCACTCATTCGCCGGACGAGAATATTCGACAACAGCAACAACAAACCCGACGATCGCAGTAATGACCACATGCCGCGTAATGCCGGGTTTAGTGGTTTCAATCAAGCTGCCAAGAACACTGGGCCGCACGCCGCGTGTGCGGGATTTCAGTTCGACAGGAGGCGGCTGTGGAACTTCCACAATCGCGGCGGGTGGACTGTTGATGATGCTGGAGGTGGGCACAGGAGAGGATGGTAGGAAGGCCATTACCCGAGGCTGCACTCAAGTCCTCCCATCACCAAACCCAACCAAACCGCGCGACCGTCGCAATTAATATGTCCTTTAGGTCTTATCCGCACTATTCCTTCCATTCCGGGTACACTCAGCTATGACCAGAAAACCCAAATCACCACGAACTGACACTAACCTCTGACAGTTTCCGCTGACAAGGTCCAACAAGGCATATGGAAAGTATCTTCAGCCCAGCATTCAGTTATCTTTCGCCGAAATCGACGGCAAGGAAATACGCTGAGTTGACGTCAATCCTGCGACAAGACCGCTCTTCGTTCGCAAAGAAGACAATGAAAAGTCCTAAACTCGCACCGGTGACCCCACCAGTGAACTCAAGGCCTGTGAGATCGCAGGCTTTATCACGCATCGGTGGAGTCCATAAATGATCCCCGTACGACGCAAATGGCCGAGAAAGGCAAGTGATTCGAAGCCTCCTGACTCAAGTGCTTCAGACCGCGCCCTCCTGGACCAATTGCTCACCGACTCTCGGCTCTACCACAAGAGCGCCCAGTTCCGCGATCTTCTCACATTTGTTACCCGCCTTCGCTCTTTCGCACCTTTCAATGCCATGCTCCTGCACATTCAAAAGCCTGGCCTCAGCTATGCCGCAACCGCAGAAGATTGGAAAGCTCGCTTCGACCGCACCATCAAACCCGATTCTCGCCCCCTCCTCATTCTGTGGCCCTTCGGCCCAGTGTCCCTCGTGTACGATGTTCTCGACACAGTCGGCCCAGAGCTTCCCCAGGCGGTGGAGACTTTTTTCGCCCGTGGCCCAATCAATGCAGAACGGCTGACGTTGTGCCTCAAGGCGGTCGAGAGAAAATCAATCTACTGCGACTTCATCGACGCCGGCGATTTCAAGGCAGGCTCAATCCGACTGCTCAGACGCTCAGAGATTCCCACCGACTACTCGCAGTACCTGATCAAACTCAACAGAAACCACGAACCCGCCACTCAATTCGCCACTCTCACGCATGAACTTGCCCATCTCTTTCTGGGTCATTTGGGCTTGGACCTAAAACTGAAAATTGCAGAGTCGCGTTCCTCCACACATACCCAACACGAACTCGAAGCCGAATCCGTAGCCTATTTGGTGTGTGCTCGAAACGGTGTAGAAAACGCATCCGAAACCTACCTCGCGAAATACGTGGATTCAAACACCACCGTTGAAACGCTCGACCTCTATCGCATCATGCACGCCGCAGGTCAAATCGAACATGTCCTGGGTCTCAAGTAAACACTTCTACCGAGCGCTGGCTGGTTCTTCCTCACAAAGATAGTCGCGCGGCGCAATAAGCTGTTAGCCACCGTACCGCTCAGTACGCGTGCCGTTTCACATCATGGCACCTTCCTAAGCAGCACGCTTCAGCGTGCTTACCCCTATTAGACCCGTCCTTCAGGGCGGGGTAGAAACGCCCGCACAACACACCTCCCCGCAAGCGCAGCGCTTCCTCAGAAAAACAGTCGCGAACGCGACGCTTTATCAAGTCTTCTGTCTTCAAAAGGAGATGGAGGTGTGGAGGAAGGAACTTGGTCCTTCCTCCACTTCAGCGCGATTATGATCCCCCAGAACCAACCTGCCCCAAACCCCCAACCCAACACCAAGGATCCCACAATGACCAGCATCAAACCCACCCACGACACAATCAACGGCCCCGAAGGCACCATCATCCTCTACCAGACCGAGGATGGCCGAACCCGCATCGACTGCCGCTTCGAAAACGAGACCATCTGGCTCACTCAGGCTTTGATGGCTGACCTGTTTCAGGTAACTGTCCCAACTATTAACGAACACCTCAAGGGACTGCTTTCTGAGGGTGAAATCGATGCAAATCGAACTATTCGGAATTTCCGAATAGTTCGTTCTGAAGGCTCTCGCGATGTCGCCCGCGACATCGAACACTACCCCCTCCCCGCCATCCTCGCCGTCGGTTTCCGCGTCCGCTCCACTCGCGGCACCCAATTCCGCCAATGGGCCGCCGCCCGCCTCTCTGAATTCCTGGTGAAGGGCTTCACCATGGACGATGAACGCCTGAAAAACCCGCCACTAAAAGGCAGCGGCGCGCCCGACTACTTCGATGAACTCATGGAACGCATCCGTGATATCCGTTCCTCCGAGCGGCGCTTCTATCAAAAGGTCCTCGACATCTTCGCCACCAGCGTCGACTACGCACCCAACGCCGAGCAGTCTCAGCTATTTTTCGCAACCGTTCAGAACAAGATGCGATAGGCAGAAGTCCACTATTCCACTGCAACGTAATTGTTGATATAATCACCCCATGATCCGGAGTTCAGTCTTCCATTCCGATCCAGCGATCCTCGGTGGAACGGTCGTCTTCAAAGGCACCCGTGTCCCTCTGCAAAATCTCATCGATTACCTCGAAGGTGGCTATACGCTCGACGAGTTTCTTGAAGATTTCCCATCAGTAACCCGTGAGCAAGCGATCCAGGGACTCGAAGAAGCACGCAGGCTATTAAACGAGACCGCCGCGTGATGATCCTGCTTGACGAGTGCCTGCCGAAAAGACTCGCAAAGTCCCTTCCAGGGCACGATGTTCGTACCGTTCGCCAGATGAATTGGCTCGGTCTGAGCAATGGCAAACTCTTGATGCCGCGGTTGATTTCGACCTTTATCACCGTTGACAAGAACCTGGTGAAGCAGCAAAGTCTCGACGGGCGGCACCTTGTGGTAGTTGTCTTGCGGGTAATGTCGAACAAAATCGACGACATTTCGCC
>SXOY01000044.1 GCA_005776545.1 Planctomycetia bacterium
GTCAAGAAGAACGGTGTTGCGTGGGTTAGGCGTGACGATGGCGTTGCCGTGGCTGGAGTCGATGACTGGGTTGGGATCGCAGGCGCTGGCCGCAGCACCTGAATCCGCGGCGGGAGCTGCGAGCATTGCACCTGTGCGGATGGCATGTGTTTTCATTCCTAACGGCGTGAATTATGATGCGTGGGCACCGACGGCGGCGACGACTGAGGGCGCGGGGTATACGTTGTCGAAGACATTGGAACCACTGGCGGGGTTGCGGCAGCATTTCAATGTGTTGACGGGATTGACGCTGAACAAAGCGCGGGCAAATGGAGATGGGCCGGGGGATCATGCGCGATCGAGCGCTTCGTTTTTGACAGGGCATCAGGCACGCAAGACCGCGGGCAACGATATTCGAAACGGAGTGAGTGTTGACCAGTTGGCCGCACGGCAGATTGGGAATGCGACGCGATTGCCTTCATTGGAAATTGGTTGCGAAAATGGACCGGCGGCGGGAAGTTGCGATTCGGGCTATTCGTGTGCCTACACCTCGAACATTTCCTGGCGCGAGGAAGATGTGCCGGTGCCCAAACTGATTGACCCTGCACTGGTTTTTGAGCGGCTGTTTGGCGATGCATCAGCTGCGGCGGCACAGGCGGAGCGCTTGAGCCGGCGTCAGAGCATTCTGGATTTTGTGCGTGCAGACGCCAGGCGCTTGAACGACAGGCTGGGGCAGAATGATCAGCGAAAGCTCGATCAGTTTCAGACTGCGGTGCGGGAGATTGAGCAGCGCTTGCAAAGGGCGCAGCAGGATTCCGGGGACCAGAAGTTGCCAGATGTGCCGATTCCTGCGGGGATTCCGCGCAAGGCGGGAGAGCACATCGACTTGATGTATGACATGCTGCTGCTCGCGTTTCAGATGGATGTCACGCGGATCAGCACGTTTTCAATGGGAGTTGATGGGAGCAACCGGACATTCCCGGAGATCGGCGTGAAGGAAGGGCATCATCATCTATCGCATCATCAGAATAATGCAGAGATGATCGAGAAGATACAGAAGATCGACAGGTTCTATGTTGAGAAGTTTGCGCGGTTTGTGAAGAAACTTGATGAGACCAAAGAGGGCGAGGGCACGCTGCTTGACAATGTGATGGTGATGTATGGCGGCGGGATCAGCGATGGAAACAGACATAACCATGAAGATCTGCCGATTGTGCTTGCGGGTCGCGCGGGCGGAGCGATTGACACTGGAAGGCTGATTCAGTCGCCGCGTGAGACGCCGCTTTGCAACCTCTATATGTCAATGCTGGAGCGGATGAATTGCCGGGTTGAGAGTTTTGGCGATAGCACTGGGAAACTGGGAGGTTTGGCGAGAGCGTGAGCCGGTTTACGGTGACTTGTGTAGAAGTAGTTGTATGGCGGGGATGTTTCAGGTACACTGCGTTTCTAAGAGAGGTGCCCCATGCGTTCAATGTCCTTTGTATTGCCAATTTGTTTCATTTCGGCGGCGGCAACAGCGGATTCAACGATTATTCCGAATGCCGCAGCGACGACCGCAGGGTCGGGTGGATACAGCACACTGCTGAATGCTGGGGCAAGGTCGTATCAGCTTGTCGTGGGACCTGCAGAACTTAGTTCGATTCCGGCGGGAAGTCAGATTACAGGAATCGCCTGGCGGCGGCCAACGTGGCAGGTCTTTGCGAATTGGCCGGGCGCGACCACGTGTACGTTCAATAACTATGACATTACCTTAAGTACTTCGAATCGCGCGCCGGGTTCGTTGAGCACTACCTACACCGACAATATTGGGGCAGATGCTGTTCTGTGTCGTTTTGGGCCGCTCTCTTTGACTGGTGCGTTCTTTCCGGGTGGTCAGTTGACGCCGAACACTAACCCCTTTGGAACAACGATTTCTTTTTCAGCTCCATATACCTATACCGGCGGCATGCTTCTGCTCACGGTTCGGCACAGCGGCAATAACTGCGGCGGCAGTGGAAGTCTCGACACAGTGGGAAGTGCAAATTGCCAGGCTACCGGAGTTTCCAGTTACACGCAAGCGGACAGTTGGTATGCTCAAGGGCCAATTGTGATGAAGCTTGAATTCACACCACCGTCGAGTTGCCCCGCTGATTTCAATGGGGACGAGATTGTTGACTTCTTTGACTATCTCGATTTTGTAGACGCGTTTTCTAGTAATGCACCAAATGCCGATTTCAACGGCGATGGGATTATCGATTTCTTCGACTATCTGGATTTTGTGGATGCGTTCAGCCTGGGATGTTGAACTCCACTGGTTAACAAACGCATTGACGAGGGAAGGTGGCTTTTGGAAGGCCGATAACGAGCCGCGCCTTTTGAGCGTTGCAAGCGCGGGTGCGTTTACGAAACAAAGTCGCATTTGACTGAGCTACTCTGCTTGCAGAACACCTGAAGTTTCCGTACTCTTTGAGTTCAAGAGGAGACTTCCATGCGACTTAACTCAAAGCCGGTTATTGCAGTCAGTGCGGCAGCGTTGTTGGCGGCGACAAGCGTACTTTTGGCCGGGCCACTCAATCCGCCCGCCGGTCCAGTTGCTTCCACTGCGAAGACTCTCGTGGAAGTTGAGCCTCGCATTGCCATCAATGCGAGCAATACACCCGGCGATGCAGACAGCCTGTTCAGGATCACTCAACCCGGTTCGTACTATCTCACGGGCAGTTTCACTGGCGCGTTGAGCAAACATGGGATTGAAGTTGTCGCGGACGGTGTGACCATTGACCTGAATGGTTTTGCGATCACCGGTTTTGCGGGGACGCTCGCGGGCATTTACTCCCCCAATGGGACCGCGGGATTGACGGTGAAGAACGGTTCGATCATGTCCTGGGGAACAGACGGGATCAACATCTCGGGCGCGAACTCTGCGATTATTCAGGGCGTGACATTTTTGTACAATGCTGGCCGCGGAGTCAATGGAAACAACTCGGTGTACGTCTCGGACTGCAC
>SXOY01000005.1 GCA_005776545.1 Planctomycetia bacterium
CGTAATCGCGCCCATCACCGGCGAACCAACTTCCAGATTCGGCGTGATGAGATCGAGCGAAAAACAATTCTCAAACACGCGAACGCCCGCGGTCGCCTTGACCTTCGCACCAAGCGCCCGCTGCACTTCGCGTCCGGTCGAGTCGCCATGCGTATGCAGGATGCGATGGAATGAATGTCCACCCTCGCGACCCAGTTGCAACTCGCCGCCCGCTCCGCGATCGAACTTTGCGCCCCAGTCCATCAACTCCTTCAAACGCAGCGCGGCGAGTTCAGCAGTCTGTCTGACTACGTTCTCATCACACAAGCCCGCGCCCGCAATAAGTGTGTCCTGAATATGCGATTCAACTGAATCGGCCAGTTCTTTTTCGCTCACAACACCCGCGATGCCGCCTTGAGCCCACGCGGTATTGGTGTTCTTAAACGGAGCTTTGGACAGCACAATGCAATCACCGTGCTCCGCCGCGGCAACAGCGGCACGCATGCCTGCAACGCCACCACCAATCACCAACGTATCAGTGAAAATCTGCGGCAACAAGGTAGACCTGAACGGAATCAGGTACCGACGTTCATCGAGCAATCGCTCCATTATGCCTCAAGCGTATCCCGCGCGTCTTGGTCAGCACATTCACCCTTTGCAACCGCATCCGCCCCCGCTGCCCCCACTGCCGCCGCCGCCACAGCAGCCGGCGCTCGTTGCTGGCCCCACCATGAGATCGAGTTTTTTGGTCAAGAATCTCGCGTGATGCTCAATATGCCAGACAGCCTTGGCAACCATTTTCTTTATGCTCTCTGGTCCATTCTCTGGATGCAGCGCTTTGCGTTCCCAGGCTTGTGGTTCGAGAGTCCGCAGCCAGTCCGCGGTCCACATTCTGGTTACGTGTGTCATGGCGATGGATGCACCGGCAGAAGAGAACTCCGGAGCGGATTCGCCCGGTTCGCGGCGAAGGCCATACAAGTTTTGATCCACCATCGCCTGTTCATCAAACACCGCAAGCACGGGATTCTCTTCAGCAACCGTCCGGCGCATGCGATGGGTGTACGCCAGTTCGCAATCGGCGATGTGCCCAAGCAGGACGCGGATCGGCCAGGTGCCGACGCCTGCATCGGCAAGGAACGCTGTGTCGAGCTGCGCTTCATCGAGCTTGAACACGCGCGCGTCAAAGTTCTCTACGCCGTGACGGTACCGCCGCACCAGGTCTGGAATCTCCATCTGTTCGATTTGATCTCTGGTCGCATCTCTGGGTGCAACGGCATACATCGAAATCGCTTTGGACGATCCGCCACAACAACTGCTGCCTTGACCCTTTGGTTTGCCCTCTGCTTCGCATTTGCATTGACCGCCGCAGCAATCAGCCTTGTCGCTGGCTTCGGTTGTGCAGCAAGTCTTTTCCGCGGTGCTGGCTGATTCAGTTTCTGGCATACCTGCTCCTCTATTGTGCCTGGCATTCTAAGCCGCGTATCCTCTCAATATGACCGACCACCAACCACCAATTCTCGCCGAGCCAAAGGAGCGACGGCTGTCGCTCCGCGCCCTCACACAACCCAAAGACACCAACCACTACGGCACCATATTCGGCGGCGTCATCCTCTCTTACATCGATCAAGCCGCCTTTGTCGAAGCGTCCCGTCACGGCAAACACCGCTGGGTCACCGCCTCGGTCGATCGCGTCGATTTCAAAGCCCCAGTGCAGGTCGGCGACATCATCAATCTCACCACCTTCACGATCCGCACCGGCACCAAATCCGTCACCGTCGGTGTCGAAGTTGAAACCCAGAAGGTCACAACCGATCACTGCGTTTCAGTCACCACCGCGACGGTCACGCTTGTGGCGGTCGATGCAACTGGCAAGCCGATTCCGTTTCGCTCGCCGCCGACTATTTGAATTTCTGCTATCCTTCGCCCATGGTTGTACTCGACAATTCCAATATCAAAGCGACGCTTCATGGCAATATTCTCGTGGCGCGAGTGCAATGTCCCAACATCACGCACCTTGAGCACACTGCGATTCAATCCGATTTGATAGACTTGGGAAAGAAGTACGGCTTTCGCATGATCCTTGATCTTGATGAAGTCCTGATCATCGGATCCAGCGGGCTTTCGGTTTTTATTTCGCTGAACAAAGAGGCCGCGGCATCCAAGGGGTTTCTTGCACTGTCGAACATGAAGCAGGATCTGGTGGAAGTTCTTCGCATGACTCACCTGCTCAAACTCTTCAAACTCTTCAAGACCACTGACGATGCATTGAGTGCGTTGAAATAATCTGCATGACACGTTCACCTACCACTCCGCCGCGGCTTGCAATCCTCTTATCCGGCGGCGGTCGAACGCTTATCAATCTCTGCGACATTATCTCCCGCGGGGAGCTTCACGCAACGATTCCGCTTGTGATTTCTTCCAAAGAAGGAATAGGTGCAGACCGAGCCCGCGCTCGCAACCTCCACACGCTCGTCATCCCCGGCCAGATGGCACTTGAGACTTTTGCAAGCCTCTTAGATCAACATGCGATCGATCTGGTCATCCTCGCGGGTTACCTGAAGAAACTCCCGGTTCCACCACACTACCGCAACAAGATCCTCAATATCCATCCTGCCCTTCTCCCCAAGTTCGGCGGCCACGGCATGTACGGTGACAAAGTCCACGCCGCAGTCATCGCCGCCGGCGAAAGGGAATCCGGCTGTACGGTTCATTATGTTGACGACCAATACGACACTGGCACCATCATTCTGCAACGTACATGTCCGGTCCTGCCGACGGATGATGTTCATTCGCTCGCGGCGCGAGTTTTCGAGCAGGAGTGCATTGCATACCCGGAGGCGATCAAGATGGTCCTGACAAAATAGATCTATTCCGTCATCGCCAGCATCGCAAAGGTTGCCAGCCAATGTTCACCCATGTAATCTCCCGTGACATGCGGCAATGCCTCATCCAAATGCGTCTTATATGACTTTTGCAGGATTTCACGCCGCGGATCATCCGCCTGCATCGCACCAGCAATCGATCGCCAGCACCACGCGCGGCTCAAGTTCAATCCATCCAGATGCGTAATCTGTCCATCGGTCCGGTCACTTACGGTTGCTGGCAAGAACAGAATCGCCGGTTCTGCCTCAGCCAGTTTCGGGAAGAACTTGTCCAGCCATGCAGCAAAATCTGATGGCAGCAGCACCCGCCGCATGCACTCTGCCTCCATTAGTCCCGGCGACAGGAAATCCGTTCCATCTGGTTCCCATGCAGGATAATTCTGATCCTTCAGATACCAGGCCTTGGCCTTGTCTTCGATCATCTCTGTCAATGCATCATTTCGATCTACCCGCGCAAAATCGATTGAGAGCGCCAGCGAAAAGGCACTGTTGTTGTGAGTCCCCACTCGAATGGGATACGTTGCTTTCGGCAGGTATTTCAAATAACGCTGCACAAACGCATCGACCAACGGCGCAAGAGTCGCGTCCCATCGAGCAAACGCGGCCCGTGATTCCTGTGAAACTTTCGCGGCCGGCCCCATTCCCACGCGCAGCTCCGCGGCCATCTTCAAAAGCCACGCCCACCCATATGTCCGTTCAAACGTGCCGCGGTTGGGGCGATCCAGATACTCAACTTCGGCCTTCACGTTGTCAGTGGTGAACCTTGCATCCAGAAGCGCCCGTACTTCTGCCGCGTGCCCCAAGAGCGGATAGCTCCGCAGCGCGCGAATTAGCAGCCAGTGCCCATGCACGCTGGAATGCCAGTCATACGACCCAAAGAAAATCGGATGCAGCGACCTCGGGCTTCGCAGTTCCGTCGCATCATTCAGGACATGATCCAGTTTGTTTGGATACTCCTTGTCAATATGGCTCAGTACCACGGCAACAAAGTGATCAACAAATTCTTCAGCGTGTCTGTGAATCACTATTGACTCCCGTTTCAACAATTCTCAATTCAATTGTGTCGCATTTGACAGTACGTGCACTTGAAACGAGGAGGAGGAGGAAAATGAACATGGATGGACAGGATGGGAAAGGACTTGGAAGAAGTTCAGAAAAAGGAAATCTGAGATTTGAGAGTTCAGAGGTCAAAGACGGAGGCGAATCAGCAGCTTGGATATTGAGTCAGAAATGAAAGGGGCTCAACGAAAAATTCAAAGGGACTCATGAGTCCCTGAGCCCCTTTTGATTTTGGGTCAGAATCGAGGGTGGCGCCGCGGCAGCGAGAAAGTAGAGCGGTAGAGCAGTTGAGCAGGAGAGAAGAAGAGCTATGGCAATTGGACGGATAGGAGAAATAGGACTCACAGGACGTATAGGACCTATGGGTGTGGGCGGCGGTGGTTTTGTTGGGTTCGGTTTTCATGTGTACACCTTACAGAGTTATACGTATCAGGTCAATCTGAATTGCAGGAAAATGTGGTACCGGACAAAAATAGGGGCAAGTGTGTCCGGTAGTGAGAAAGGGTGCTGGGTGCTGAGCGATAGGTGCAGTGAACACCAACGCGAAGTGCGTAAAAGTGAAGGTGGCACACGCCCACCGAAGCTTAGAACCGGCTGAAGATAACCAGGAAATCTAGATAGTCGAAAAAATCGACTACCCCATCCTGGTTGAAATCTGCTCCGCTGGTCTGGCCTGAGAACTCCTGCACAAAGTCGAGGTAGTCGAAGAAATCTACGGTGAAATCGCTGTTAAAATCTGCTGTCGAAGTCGCGGCCAGCCGCAAATATTGATCGCCAGTATGGAGGAGATATTTCTGATCAGAACTTGCAGGCGGAAGCGAAACCTGATCGAACTGGCCGGTCACGGTCTGGCCAATAGTAGACAGTGTCAAGAATTCGTTTTCTGAAAAGAGACCGGGCACGAACCCATTCCCAAGCCGCACCACCAGTGACCCGTCGATTGATGCACTGCCTGTATAGACAACAACTCTGCCTTTGAGCGGAGCAGTTGTGCCGGCGATGGTGATATCAAGCGACCCTTCCTGAGATTGTGCAAAGCCCTCCGTTGAAGCAACAGTGAGAAGGCCGCCCAGACCCAGGACGATTCCACCGTGATTGGTGAACAGAGCGCCGCTGAGAATCTGAATCTCGCCGCTTGCGGCGTCAATTGTGCCCGAGTTCAACCAGTTGTTCTGCTGAATGACCACTCGAGACGCATTTCGTACTCGCACAATACCAGTATTCAAGACCGCAGCTGTTTGAAACTGAATTGAACGCCCTGCGGCCTCAGCGGCGATGAGTCCAGCATTTTGCAAAGTTGCCTGCCACCCGTTGAGAATTTGTAGATTGGAGCCGACCCCGGTCGCCAATCGCACCGTTGCCAGCGGGCCAAAGCTCACGATTCCCGCGACATCGGAAGCAAGCGTAATTATTCGATTTCCCGTGGCGGCACCTTCAGCGGAGATGAGGGATTGAAGAACGAATCCAGAAACCATTCGCACTGCGGTATTCGCCGCCTGCATGCGCAATGCCGAGAAAGTCGTTGGGCCTGAGAGTGTCGCGAATGCCCCAGTAGCATCTAGTACAACATCGCCGTTGATTGCGACTCCGGAGAGGATCGAACCATTGACAGATGTTCTCAATGTTCGTCCCGCGGTCAGATTAACGATACCCCCAATAATCGAGCCACCATCCATGATCCACGACCCGGTGTTTGCGTCAAGTGTCATGATCCCATTGGTGTTGTCAATAGTTCCACGCACATTGACCGGTCCCGTACTGGTGTAATACGTTCCAAATCCGTTGGCAGTAATCAACGTGCCAGCTAAGGGTGCACCGAAAGCTGCCCGGATTGTTCCGAGATTTGACCACGTGCCTTGCAAGACCTGGAATTGCCCGGCAGTCGCTTCGAGTACGCCAGCATTCACAAACACATCAGCAAACACGAATATTCGGCTGTCGCTATACGCGGCGGAAATGGTGCCCTCGTTCCGCAATGTCATCCCAGGATCGCTCAGCAACTGGACACTGTAGTTCACATTGTTGGGGAACTGAATGAGTGAATCCGCACCAATCGTCGCGATATTCGAAGTTCCCGCAACTGCTGCGATTGCCAGATTATTGGGGTTTGAAGTATTGCCGTGAATAATTGAATGCAGGACGGCACCGCCGGCAATTTCAATTCGAGCGTAAATATTATTCAAGGTAATCGCGGTCGCCATTGCTGTTCCTTCGAATCGAAGGATGGTGTTTTGTCCATAGAGTTGAATGTCACCAACGATCGCGACATTTCTAAGGATCGACGGGCGATTTGCGGCAAGGGATGTCGCGCTTATTATGGCACCATTCTCGAAGATGACTGTTCCACCTTCAATCGTGCCACTTTGGATTGCAATGTTCTTACTTCGATGGAGTGTGTTTCCAGTGTTCAAGAATGTGCCGTAGAGGAACAGAATGCTGTTGAACGTCCCAATTCCTCCCGTGCCATCGAACACTCCCGACGACTCGACAAGACCCAGAGTTGATTCAACGATGCCTGAATTGCTCCAAAGCGCGCCAAGAATGTTGAATCCGCCCTGCGAAAATGGATTAGTGGAGGTTGACCGCATAGCGCCGTAGTTTCTGAAAACAGGGACATTAATGGTCACCGTTGCTGCAGAGGTGGCAGCGTTTGCGATTGTCCCGTAATTAAACAGGTGGCTTGTGGAACTCGACAGAGTCACACTTCCTAAAGCGCGAATTTCTCCGTTGGGGCCGATCGTGATGGAATCGGTTCCGGCCCCGATCGAACCGGAGCCCCCCTCGAAAGAGATCAGTGAATTCAGTGTGAGACCGGGCGCCAACGTGAGCGAACCTGTTTGAACACGCACGATCGGGAAAGTTGTGGTTCCACGGAGTGTAAGCCCCGTGGATAGTTCGTTGATGACAACGTCGTTGAGCATGGTGGCATTAGCGAGTACGCCTGAGGAACCGTAGGGAATGAAGCGCTTGCCGTCAGCGTATGAGAATGATCCGCCCGACAACGTGCCGGCGAGATTCCAAGATCCGGTTGCAGTATTCAGTTCAAACAGATTTCCGGCGTTTGAAATCGTGCCGCTGACAAACACGGTCATTTGACCGGTCAGGAACACGCCCTCGCCCGCTGTGGAATCGAACGTGCCGCCAATTGTGATTGACGATCCGGCCGCGCCGCTGATGGTTCCGGCATTGCGATAGCTCACCGTATTAAATTGAATTCTTCCCGGCACGGAAATTGTGCCGCGGTTGATGAAACTCGAACCGAGCGTGATCATATTGCGGCCAGTGGAACCGGCGATCATGTTTCCCAGATTTTCAAAGCGAAGTCCCGCGCCTTCAAAGAGTCTCATATCTCCAGCACACCCTGCGGAAATTTGAACTAGTCCGCCGGCGGCAATTGTCACTCCAAACGATCCCAGTTCTGCAGTGACATTTCGATTTCCGGTTGCAGCGCCTTCGGCGTAGACGGCGGAGTTAATTACATAACCATCGCCAAAAGTCAACGTGGTCAGTCCCGCGCTCAGTCGTGCGGCGATAAATGTGGTCGTACCGATCACTCGGACATTGGCACCTGACGTCGCAAGCCGAATGTCGGACATGACTGCAACATCTTGAAGTGTCCCACCGCCGGTTGTAAAACCCAACGCTCCGGTTCCGGCAACTGTGATTTGCCCACCATAGATAGTTCCGCCGAACATGTCCCACTGCCCCAATGCCGAGGTCATCGCGATCGTGTTTCCGGTGTTGTTCCACTGACCTGCGACTCGAACCGTGCCACCGAGCCGAGTAAACCCAGCGAGGTTGATCGTTGGTGTTGAGAAATTCCCCGCGAAGGTCATTGTTCCCTGACTGGTCTGGAGTATTCCGGAATTTGTCCAGGTTCCACCAAGGTTGACGAATCCACCGGTGAGCACCGCCACACGACCAGTGTTCGTCCACTGAATTGCCGCGATGTCAAGGGTGCCATTTGTTGCCGTGAGATCACCGTTGTTTGTAAAGCGGCTGACTTGCAATGCAAGTGTCTTGAACGCCGCATCGGATGCAATCAGGCCGTTGTTCACAAGTTCAACATTGGCACCGTTGATTATTGAAAGCCCGCCGCCTGTACCGACTGCGATGCGGATTTCACCTGTCGCGCCAATAGTCACTACGCCGGTTGCACTTACACCAAGATCAATAATTCGGGCACCGGTTGCCGGTCCCTCCGCAATGATTGGAGAATTCAATGTGTAGCCCGGCGCGATTCGAAGTGTCGATCCATCTCCTTCAAGACGAGCAGCGGTGAAAGAGGTTGTGCCTCGGAGTACGAAGAATGACGCCGCGGAACTCAGTACTAGCTCGCCGCTCAGCTGAACATCGTCAAGGACACCACCAGAGCCTGTATCCGGTCTGATCAGGCCGCTCCCTGGAAAACCCCAGGAACCACCCGTAAGTGCACCATTGCGAAGCGTGATGTCTGCGTTCAGAACGTTGGTGCCGCTGGTTCTAAGGTTTCCACCTGCGTGGACTCTCATTTCACGAATGCTCTGCACAGATGCGACTGAAACATCTTGAGTCACAACGGGCACTGGACCGGGGGTGTTGATCAGCGCGATATCTGCGGCGGTGGGAAGAGTGTCACCGACCCAATTCAGAGGGTCAGTGAAATCAGTTCCAAGTCCGCTGGGGCCACCATCCCAGGAAATAGTCGAAAGAAGTGTGCGAGACTCAAGAGATTCAATCTGAGCAGGTGCACTCACATGGGAAGTCTGGTGAGAGGAACCAATTGCTATTCTGTCAACAGCCATACTGCCCCCGGAGAAGTGTGCACCTAGTTTTGATATTGCCCAGCTGCGGACCAGAAAACCAACTGAATCAGGACAGACATGTTAGCGGCACCACGGCGAACGCATCACGTAGGCGGGCCGATAACCCCGTGCGTCGTAGATTCACTTTATAAGGGTCTGATACTGACTCGGACTCGAGCAGCTGCAGTATTGCTTGAAAACTACCAAATATCTAGAGGTGCGGGGTGGACTATCGATGTCCAGGTAATTGCAATGGGAACTCTAGTCCGACGAGCCGCGCGGTAAAGGCGTATTTGAACTCAATTGCGTTCAGGCGGTTGGACTCTCAACAGGGCGCTGACGCTTCCTGATCTTTAAGCGGTGATCTACTTTGGCGGATCGATGTGGTGGCTGCAGAGATTTAGACTGGACGAGTTCTCACTTGCCCGTGTAGTCGATCATGCGAGCAATTTCGTTTCTCAACTGACTCCGCGGCACAACGCGATCAACAAAGCCCGCCTTTTTCAGGAACTCAGCTCGCTGGAATCCTTCGGGCAGTTCCTGGCGGATTGTTTGTTGGATCACGCGTGGGCCTGCGAAACCGATGAGGGCGTTGGGTTCAGCGATGATGAGGTCGCCGAGCATTGCGAATGATGCGGTTACGCCGCCGGTTGTGGGATCTGTGAGAA
>SXOY01000045.1 GCA_005776545.1 Planctomycetia bacterium
GCTGTTAGGCCAGGTTGTTGGATCAGGCTTTCCCCCTTCAAGCATCTTTACTTCGCTTCCATGGCATTGCCAGCATCCACTGACTACGGATGCTGAGACGCCGCCGGGGACCGCCGCCGTTTTGAATCCGTGATTCCCCTCAACTATTTCGGCGAGCGTGTTATCGAGCGAACCCATGATTCGCCCGGCTTTGGAATGCCGCGAGGATGCGAATTCTTCAACTTCTTTGGAATGGCAACGCGAGCAGTCTTTGGGAGTTACCAGCACTGCGATGGTCTGCCCGAAGTGCTTGAACGCATCAGGATCTTCTGCATTGGCTGAGTGACATTCGAAACAGGCGACATTGGCGCGGAAGTGCTTGCTTTGTCCCCACTGCTGATACGCGGCGGGGCTGTGCTCTTTGTGGCATGTGATGCACTGCTTGCTTTTTTCGGAAATCTCGCGCGGGCCAAAGGCCTGGCCAAATGCAAGTCCCACCGGCACGGCCAGCGACAGAAGAGCGGAGAGTGTGAATAGTCGTGCCATCAAAAAACTCCTTCGATCGTGATCTGCTTATTCCGCCACGGTTGGCGGCGGGACCGGTTCACTACGTCTGCTTTCAAAGCGATACTCAGTGTCAAACGTCAGCCTGCCAGAAAGCACAGGGATGGTGACGCGAATGAGAATGGTGAAGATGAGGAACCCGAGCGCGAAAATGCCGATGGACACCAGCGACTCGTTGAGTGTCGGGGTGTATTCAACGATTTCGCCCAGCGGAGTCGGGATGAATGCAGGTATCACCAGACCCATTCCCTTTTCGATCCAGACGCCGGTAACGGTCATAGCACATGCAACCATCAGCCACGAACATGACTTGGTTGTTGGAAGGATCAGCAATATCAGGCCGCCGAGGTTCAGCCCGATCGCCGTCCAGATCCACGGAACCAGCCCGTGATATCCCTTCAATCCAAAGAACAGATAGTGCGCACTGGCGACGTGTGACGAGTCGGTGTAGAACTCTGTGAACGCTTCTGATGCGAGCAGGAACATGCTTGCGGACATCGCAACTCGAATGATGTTCCGCAGTGTCAGGAACGCTTTTTCAGGAACGTGATAGTCTGTGGTTACAGCGATGATCTGCAGCGTGATCGCAAGAATCGCCGGTCCGGCGGCGAACGCTGCCGCGACAAGCCGTGGCGCGATGACGGCAGAGTTCCAGAACGGACGACCTGCGAGTCCGCAATAGAGGAATGCTTCCACCAGTTGCGTACTGAAAGCCCAGATGATGGCGATGAGAACGAATGGAATGTAGAAGAGCTTGCTGGGTTGAATTCGGCGATAGGCGCAGTAGATGAGATAGCCGCAGATATGCAGGTTGAGGCCGAGATAGCCGTTGAGCGAGATCACGTCCCAGGTCAACATGGAAATCGGGAAGTTGAACCGGAGCATCATGTGATGAAACCGCTCGGGCCTACCCAGATCAACCACTACAAAGAGCAGCGCCATGATCATGGCGCACACGGCGAACAACTGGGCAAATATCACCAGGTGTTGAAGTTCTTTGTTTTTGTAGACATATACCGGAATGACCATCGTTGCCGCGGCGGCGGCGGTCCCCACCAAAAACGTGAAGTTGGAAATGAACAGTCCCCAACATACCTGGTCAGTCATTCCGGTCACACCCAGACCAAGTACGAGCTGCTTGCAATAGGCGTTTATTCCCAAGAGCACCAATACCGACAAAAAGAGCATCCAGGTGTAGTAACGTCCATCGCCGACGAAGCTGAGACGAAAGCAGCGGTAGAGGAAATTGCCATAGTGTTTTACTTCGGCGGGCAAGGTGCGAATCGTCACTTTCCACCCTCCTTGCTTTCCGGGTTCACTTCCTTGTGTTCAGGTTCCGATTTGCCCGGACCATGCGTTCCCGGCTGTGACCATTTTCTGAGCGGCATGTGGCGCTCTTCGACTTCTTCTTCATGAAACTGTTCACCCATTCGCATGGTATTGGGTCCTGGCAGAAGTGGAATTGGCTTGTAAGCTGGAGAGTGCGGGTCGTGGCATTCATTACATACAAGCCGATGCTGCTTGCCGCTGTCTGCCTTCCATGATCCCATTGTCCTTCCGTGCATCCCGCGTTCCCAATCCCGGTACGCCGTTCCATGGCATTGCTGGCATAACCGCGGCGTCGCATCAAAAGCCACCAGCGTCCCATCGTGAAGTACCAGTTTGTCCCGGTCCGTTCCATCATGACAATTCAAGCACCGAGCGTTCACTCCATGATGTAGCACGATGTCTTTATGTTGAATCAATGCGTGTGATTTCTCGGTTGGCGAAAACAACTTGTGACATTCGCTGCACGGGTGGCTGATTCCACCAACCATCGCTTTGCTTGCATCCTTCAGCGGCGTTCGAAGAGGTCCCGCTCGTATTTGCTCCGGGGGAATCTGTGTTGGCTGAGCCTGCGGGACGCTCGCCGACGGCGAGTATTGAAACAACCACACCGCAACAATGAGGAACGCCGGACCGATCGCCCATGGAACAAGCGAAGATGGTGTATTCGCGGCGTTCATTTGGATTTCTCCGGTCCGGGTGCCACGGGCGATATCGGTGCAGGAGGTGGTGGCGGTTTTGGGATTGAATTTGCAAAGCCTGAACCTGCTCGCTCATAGCGTTTTGCAGTGTGACACCCAGGAGAGCAGCTGCCGCCATCTTCGGATTTCTGGAAGTTGATCTCGATCATCCAATTCGAATTTCCAAATGGCACCGCTTCGCGAATGTGTGAGGGACGCTTGGATGCGTGTACTTCGTGGCATGCTCGACAAGTGCGGCCCTTTTCCTGATTCACGTGTAATGCGTGCAGGTTAGTGGGGCCGTTTCGGAACTTGGTTACGCCCTGACCTTTCTGCTTCAGTACAAGGTCAGGCGAATGGCAGCTAAAGCAAAGTTTGTATTGTTCGAGTGAGAACGCCGAGTAGAACTTGTCCGGGTATTCCTCAGACAAGAGCCGGAATTTTTTTCCAGCGTGCGGATCGTGACACGCCGTGCACTGTCCCTCGCGGATCGGACCATGCCTCACAGGATTTGAAGCCAGTAACGCTGACATGTTCGTCAGCATTTTACCATCCGGTGCCTTGAGCTGCTTGTCGTGGCATTTCAGGCAGGTATCGGGCTGGTTGGTTCGTTGCAGCGCGGTGAGCTTGGAAGCGTGCGGTTCGTGACAGGTAGTGCAACCGCCTTCAGCCAGCGTTGCCCCGTGCATTACGTTTGAACCTTCGGCGAGTTTGTCGAATTTCTCTTTGTGGCATTGGAGGCAGAGGTTGGGCGCAGTTTCCCGCAGTTGGAACTTGTGATCTGAGGCGTGTGGATCGTGGCAATTCACGCATCCCTTATCAAGAGCTTTGTGTATATGCAAGCCCGCCTCGGCCTTTCCGGTTTCCGCATGGCATGAGATACAAAGGGCGTTTGCATCGGCGTTTAACAGTTTGGGTAGCGCAGATGAATGCGGCTTGTGACAGGTCATACAAGCACCGACCGCCACCGGGCCATGTACAAACGCCTTTTTCAGCGTGTTTGCCTCGTGGCACGTCACACACAATTCGCGGTTGGGATTCAGTTTGAGTTCGGCTTTGTGCTCAGACCCGTGTGGATCGTGGCAGTCCATGCACTTGCCATCTCGTACCGGCGCGTGCGAATGGGCTTCCTTTGGCAACTGATGGCACTTTATGCACAACTCCTCCTTTGCCACAGGAAAGGAGAACTTGTGGGCGGCCACTTCGCCGATTTGGAGGTGACAGGCAAAGCAGTCCGCCGCGGTTTGGCTATGGCGAACCGAACGATTCGCGATCGGCTGATGGCATTCTGTGGTACATGTGCGAGCGTCTACTGCGGCGACGAGCGGCGTTTGTTTTGGTGCCCCTGCGACCTGGCCATGCGCGGCTGACACCATGGCCAACCACACCGCCAAACAGGGGGCGATGGCAATGGGCGCGTAGTTTTTCCAGCCGCAGGCGAGCCGCATCCTCTCACGCGATGCACATCCGGTGCCAATCGCAAGAATGGTGCCTAGGTACGAGAACTCCATGCTGCTTTCTCAAATCAAAGACGTTGCAATATAGACGATTACCAGGTTTGAGAATTTGCGTCCTTGCGTTCTGTCGCTTTCCTTCCAGACGAATTACGGATATACTAGTCCATAATTACGGCATTGCTGCCTGCATGCCATCCGATTTACCGGATTTCATGTTCTAAGTTCTGACCTTACTCAACGGAGTCTGTGCAATGGTTAAGCGATCCTGGGCCGAACCCTTCAAAGTGAAAATGGTTGAACCGCTCCGCATGACCACGATTGACGAGCGCGAGTCCGCCATCGCGGCGGCGGGATTCAACACCTTTCTTCTCCGCAGCCAGGATGTCTACATCGATCTCCTCACTGACTCAGGGACCAGCGCCATGAGCGATCGGCAGTGGGCCGGCATCATGATGGGAGATGAGGCGTACGCCGGGAGCGCCAACTACTACCACCTCGAAGAGGCGGTCCACCGGTACTACGGATACAAGCACCTGATTCCAACCCATCAGGGTCGCGGCGCGGAACACATGCTCAGCCGCATGCTGATCAAGCCCGGCGATGTGGTCCCTGGAAACATGTATTTCACCACAACCCGCGCACATCAGGAACTCGCTGGCGGCAGGTTTACCGACATTATCTGTGATGAAGCACATGATGTTACAAGCCTGGAGCCATTCAAAGGAAATGTTGATCTGAAGAAGTTGCAAGCCGCGATCGACACGTATGGGCCAGCGCGGATTCCCTATGTCTGTCTCCAATGCTGCGTGAACATGGCGGGTGGCCAGCCTGTCAGTATGGCGAATATCGCCGCCGTCAGTGCCATGTGCAAGCGACATGGGATTCGTCTGATGCTCGACGCCACTCGCGCGGTTGAGAACGCATATTTCATTAAAGTGCGAGAGGCTGGATACGAACAACGCAGTATTGAAGAAATTCTCCGCGAGATTTGTTCATACACCGATGGATGTACCAATTCTGCCAAGAAAGATTGTCTGGTCAACATCGGCGGTTTCCTCTGCTTGAACGATGATGAACTCGCTGAGGAGGCACGTAACATGGTGGTGTTGTTTGAGGGCTTGCACACCTACGGCGGACTCGCGGGTCGCGATATGGAGGCGATGGCGATTGGTATCGCTGAATCTGTGCAATATGACCACATCCGTGCTCGCATCGGTCAGGTCGAATATCTGGGTGCGTTGCTTGCAAAAGCGGGGATTCCGATCATGCGTCCGATTGGCGGACACGGAGTATTCCTTGATGCGGTGGGATTCCTGCCGCACATTCCACGCGAGCAATTCCCGGCGCAGTCGCTCGCGGCGGCACTGTACGTGGAATCTGGAGTTCGAACCATGGAGCGAGGTGCCGTCTCATCGGGGCGCAACCCGGACACCGGAGAGAACATTTTCCCGAAACTGGAACTGGTCCGCCTTACAATTCCTCGGCGCGTGTATACCCAGGCGCACATGGATGTCACGGCGGAATCTATCATCGCGCTTTTCGAAGAGCCAGAGCGCGTCGTTGGAATGCGTTTCACACACGAGCCGAAATACCTCCGTTTCTTCCAGGCTCGTTTCGCCCCAGTCTGCGGCGACAAAGTCCTCCGCCCCAGCTCGCAGAACACTGCCATTTCCAATGCCTGTTCAGTCTCATGAAAAGAGCCTCCCATGAATGACGACCGGGGATTGCTGAGTGCCTGGTTCGCTGGACCCAAGGCGGAAAACTCGCCATGGTTCAACACCTGGCTTGGGCGCATTTCCGAAGACTATTGCGCATGGAGGCGTAACTATTTTCCTGAAGATGGTGTCGTGGTCGATTCCACGCTCCGGCGCCACAACGAACCATTCATGGATGCGTTCGAAGATCGGCTCTTGGAGTTACTCGCTCGACTTAAGGCGGATGTTCCGTTTCACAGCCCGCGTTATGCAGCGCACATGCTTGCAGAGCAGACACTTCCCGGTATCGCCGGCTATTTCGCGGCGATGCTCTACAACCCCAACAACGTTACCGCTGATGTCGCGCCGGTGACCGTGAAACTCGAACTTGATGCCGGACGACTTCTTTCACGCATGATCGGATACGCCGACGATTCGTGGGCACATCTCTGCTCAGGTGGAACCACGGCAAATATCGAAGCACTCTGGGCCGCGAGAACCGTCAAGTATTTGCCACTGGTAACGCGTGACATTCGCATTGGTTTGGAACTTGGCGGATCGCTTTCAAGGGTGAGCAACAAGGAACTGCTGGGAACACCGCCAATGGTTGCGATGGAGCAGTTTGCTGCTCTTTGGCGGGAAATCCGAACGGATCCTCGGCATGAGCACCTGAGCATTCGCGCACGTGAACTCATGGCCGACTCACGATTCAACATTGCGGAACGCGGCATCGGTGCTGTGTGCGCAGCGTTGGGTTCAGAGGCTGTTTTATTAGTTCCCGAATCTCGTCATTATTGTTTCGAGAAAACGCTCGACCTGATCGGGCTTGGTCGCAAGGCAATTCGAGCCGTCCGAGTCGATGAAAATTTCCGCATGCGAGTCGACGACCTCGAACAGTGTTTGGACGCAGTCGAGCGCGAAGGACGCCATGTCCTTGCAGTTGTGGCCGTTGTTGGTTCTACCGAAGAAGGTTCCATCGATCCGGTTGATTCCATCGTCGCGTTGCGCAAACGCCGCGAAACCGCTGGCCAGTCATCTTTCTGGCTCCACGCCGATGGTGCGTATGGGGGCTATCTCCGCACCGTCACCATTCCTCAGCGCAGTGGACTGGGTGACCGACACGCAACCGTGAAGATTGGCGGCGTTGTCCGCCAGATCACACTTGAATTGCCGGAACATGGAGAATGTGCAGCGCTCGAACAACTCGGGCACTGCGATTCCGTCACCATCGATCCACACAAACTTGGGTACATTCCTTATCCGGCGGGCGCGATCTGCTTCAAGAGCAATCTCGTGAAGCCACTGATGCGTCAGGTCGCCGCGTATATCGATGATGGCCCAAGCGACCCGGATACAGAGCGCAACTCAGAGTCCATCGGCCTCTACGTCTTGGAAGGAAGCAAACCCGGTGCCGCCGCCGCCGCGGTGTGGCTCAGCCACACGCTTATTCCGCTTGATTCAACCGGCCACGGCAGGCTTATGAAAGACAATATTCGCAATGCCTGCGAATTGCACGCACTTCTTGAGACCTACCCCGTCATCGTTGCAGAGACGCCAAATGCCGTGCCCTGCGATGTTCGCGCAATCTGTCTCTGTCCCCCAGGTTCCAACATCGTTTGTTACGCCTTCCGCCCAACTCGCACTGGTGCAACTTTGGCGGAAATTAACAGACTCAACCGAGAGCTTTTCGAACAATTTAACCTGAGTCGAGGCGAAAAAGTCTACCAGCAGTCCTTCTTCGTCAGCCGAACTTCGCTGTGCGCAAAGCAATACTCGCTCGAAACCGTGGGTACATTCCTCGATCGCCTGGGTGTCACTCCTGCTGAATATGCCTCCGAGGGTGTGTTCCTTCTGCGATCAGTCACCATGAATCCA
>SXOY01000046.1 GCA_005776545.1 Planctomycetia bacterium
AACGGCGAGTACCGCACACCGCCATGCACAAAGATCGTCAGATTGGGCCACACATCGCGCAGGCAATTCACCGTCCGTCCCTGTTCGCGTGCGAGCTCCATCACGCGATTGAAAAGCACCAGTCCCCACGATGGCATGCCGCTCACCATCCGCACATCTTCATTCACGCACCGCTTTGCCATCAATTCGATCTTTGTCGGCCAATGTTTCTCCAGCGCAATCACCGGCCCCGGCAAATAAATCTCCGAGATCGGCCAGCGAATCAAGGGCGAAATAATCCCCGACAAATCGCCCGTGCGAATCCCCTTGTCAGAAGTTTCTAGGTCACTCGACCCGCCCAAAAACAGCGACTTTCCGCCCGTCAACCGGGAGAGATTCACCCCAAATCTGCTCATATTCCCGAAGATATCCATCGATGCCTGAAAATTACTCTTCAGCATCGCCTTACTCACCGGAATGTACTTATCTCCCGCCGTCGTCCCTGAGGTCTGCGCGAAATCCTGCACCAGTCCAGGCCACAAAACATCCGGCTCCGCCCCTTCTCTCATTCGCGCAATCAAATCCTTAAACGCATACCAGTCCTTCACACCAATCACAGACTGATACGCCTGCAGAAGATCACGATCACCCAAAACACTCAGCCGCGTGAAGTCGTGTTGCTTCCCGAAAACCGTGTTTCGTGCCGCCGCCAGATTTCGCCGCAGTTGTTTCACTTGCAGCCGCGCGGTCTCGCGTTTCCAGTATTCAACATCGCTCAGTTGGCGAATGCGTCCAGCCTGCTTCAACCCAAGTCCCGCACCGATCAGCGAGGTCCATCGAAAAGAACCGGTCTGCTGAGATTCTATTGCGTGCGTACTCATGCCTTCACTTTACACGCTTCTTGCTGGCAGCGAATCTGCGAACGCGAGCAACGAAGCGGAGAATTGCTCTGAACATTCAACCATGGGTACATGCCCGCACTGGTCGAACCAGACAATCGACGAATTCGGCAGTAATTTTAAGAAGCCTTCAGCTGCCTCAGGAGGCGTCACGATGTCCTGCTTTCCCCAGACCAGCAGTGACGGACACCGAATGGTCGACAACTGACTCCCCAGGTGGTTCTTGCGCGCTGATCGCGACAGCCGGACCATTGCTCGCGCTCCGCCGCGGGCTGCCAGCGCGTTAAACGCTCGATCCAGGTCTGCCTCACGCATGTTGTTCTGATCGTAAAAAAGCTCGCCAATCTTCCGTCTCAACCACTCGCGACTGGGTCTGATCTGGATATCCGACACCATCGATTTTTCGATCAATCCTGAAGACCCAGCAAGCACAAGTGCCCGGACCATCGATGGATGTTCAATCGCCAGTCGCAACGCCACATGGCCGCCAAATGAGTTCCCCGCGACAATCGGCGGCCCATAGTGTGGAATAATGTGCTCAGCCAGAAACCGCGAGGTTAGTTCCGTAACACCCTGGATGCAGCAGTCATCACCCTCAAGCTCTAAAAGCGGCACCTCGAGCATCGTGCATCGCAGTCGCGACTGCACACCAGCCACCACATCTTCCCAGTGCTCGTTCAGCCCCACCAGCCCATGCAAAAACACAATCGGCGGGCCAGCCCCAGAGTCAAGTACTCGAACCGGTACAGGGCGCTTGGCTGGGCCGAGCAGGGTTAAGTCACGGGATGTCGAAGGCACGGTCGTCACGCCCGCGATAGTAGAACCGAACATGGCCCAACGTGTACAGGTATGACCGCGAACTTATGGCTTTGGAGGTTGGATCAACCGCTGCACCAATTGCTGGTGTTTTCCCAGAGAAAATAGCGATTCGGCTCTGTCGCTTATTCGTCCATCAGCCTCGATCACATACGCGATACGCCGCACCAGGAGGCCTCCCAACACCATCGCTCCATAGTCCCGCGTCGTTGCTCCACTGACATCGCTGAGCAGGACAAATCCCAGCCCAAACGCCTCGGAAAATCGCGCTTTAGATTCTGAATCCTGGCGCGAGATTCCAATGACTTGTATCCCTCGCTGGACCAACTGCGAACCAATATCGCGGTACATGCAGGCTTGCCGCGTGCATACCGGAGTAAAATCCGCTGGATAAAAATACAGAAGTATCGGGCCTTTTTCAAGCAAATTACCCAGTTCCACAATCGCCCCGTCTTCATCAGGTAACGCAAACGGTGGGGCCTTGTCTCCAATCTTGAGCATCGCAGGAGCATATTGGGCCAACGTGCCCGTCGCGCTCAGGTGCTTCTGGCGGGGTATCGTTATGCAGCCAGAGTTTTCGAGATTCGACACATACGAGGTCGCTTCTATGAAACCGCAGGAAATCCATCGCATCTGTGAGACCCTCTTCGCACGCCTTCGGCCATCGCCCGACTGGGCCGGGTTTGAAAACCTTGACACCATTGCCGCCAAGGCTCGCCGCCTGCTCATCCTCTCAGTGGGCAAAGCGTCTGTATCCCTCGCAAAGGCGCTGATCGCCAAAGTCAATCAAGCCCCTCATGCTAAGGAACGTTGGCAGCATGGCGACTGGAAAGCTGTTGTCACAGTCCCCGCCCATGTTGTTGCCGATTTTGACGTCCGCGCCAAGGTCTATTTCGTAGACCACCCTCATTCAACACCGCGAAATCACGCAGCCTCGGTAGCAGTGAAGCAAGCGATTGAATCTCTCACGCCTGACGATTGCCTGCTCGTCGGCCTTTCGGGCGGCGCTTCAGCCCACCTCGCACTGGCCGCTCCTGGAGTTGATCTCTACGAAATGGATGCGCTCTTTTCGCACCTGCGTTCATCGGGTGCCAACATCGCCGAGCTCAACACTGTCCGCAAGCACTGCGGCCTCCTCAAAGGCGGTCGCGCTGCAATGCTCACGCGCGCGCACATCGAAGTGTGTGTACTCTCCGATGTCATCGGCGATCGGCTCGATGTCATCGGCAGCGGTCCCTTCGTTGCAGACCCAACCTCTCTCTCCGATGCTGTTGCCGTTCTTGCTAAATACAACGCGCAGTCAATCGCACCCTCGGTCAACAGAGTTCTTGCTGATCCAGCTTCTGAATCTCCAAAACCCGGCGACACACACCTGACCCGAATCAAACACCGTCTCATCGGCAACAACCAGCGAGCGATCGACGAGTTTGCAAAAATCCTCGAATCCGGTGGCACAAAAGTCCACGAAAAACGAGGCCTGCTCCAGGGCGATGCCGCTTCGCTTGGTCGCCAGCTTGCCCGTGTCGCTTCTGGATTTGTTGCCGCGGGAAAGCATGGCGCTGTCATCTTCGGCGGCGAACCAACAGTCGATGCGCGAAGTGCTCCCAAGATTTCCCGGGGCGGACCAAGTCAGGAACTGGCGCTCGCAGGCGTGATGGAACTCGATCGGCTTGGCGTTGACAACGTTTCCATCCTCGCCGTTTCTACCGATGGAATCGACGGAGAATCAGAGTTTGCCGGCGCTTGTGGCACACGCAACGCCTGCCTGCACGCCCTCGAACAGGGCACTCCCGCCGCCGAATTTCTTGCGAACCACGACTCTTCGGCTTTCTGGTCGCATTTCAATGGCGCAATTCGTACTGGTCTGAGTGGCACGAACCTGAACCATGTTGCCGCCGCGATCTTCTAACGTAATTATTCTAAAGCGACTTGAGATTAGAACTGTATCTGTCGAGCAAGCCGCATCCCTCTCGACGATCATCGCCGCACTTTCACATACATCACCAGTTTGCCGCGCCCCTGGCGATCACTCTCCGCCGCCTTGTGATCTTCCGGAGACACACCGCGGCATTCAAACCCGCACTTTTCCAGTATCTTGATCGATGCAACATGCCGCTCAAAAGTCGTAGCTTCGACGCGAGAAACATCTGGGTGCGACATCACCCACTCGATCAATTTCACCGCCGCTTCGCTGGTGAAACCTCGTCCATAAAACTCCGGCAGAATCCCATATCCAAAATGTGGATGGCCCTCAGCTCCCCATTTTGAACAGCCGATTGACCCAATCAACGTTGGTTGTTCCGCGGCAACTCCGGGCCTGGTAATGATGTACCAGCCCCACCAGCCTTCCTGATCTGGATTCTCCGCAAGTTTCGATGCCATCATCCCTTCAACATCTGCCAGCGTTTCCGGTGGCCAGTTTGTTGGAACCACCGCTTCGATGATCCGTGCAAAAGCGTGTTTGTCGTCAATCGCCGCCGCCGCGGATTGGGCAGTGAAGGGGATGAGTCGGAGCCGCGGTGTAAGTAGTTCCAGCATTGATGTTCCTGAAGTAGTTTAGCATGCCGCTTCAAATTCATGTCGGAGAGGCGTCATCGCCTCAATCAGGAATCAATCTCTTTCATCGCCGCCTTCAAGAACGGTGTCAGATACCGATCCGAAAATGCTTCCACCGCTGTTGCCGTAGAACTTGCATTTTCCCCCCAGCAACTGGCGATCAGGTCATTCATCTCGACATCACATTGCACCACCAGCACATCTTTCACCGCATACGCACTGGGGATTTTGTCTCCCAGATACGCCGCGAGTGCATTCACTCCAGGGTGGCCAATAGAAATGGTGGGGCGGGCGCGAAGTTCCGGGTGATTGAGATACCAGATGTCTGAACAGATGATGGGAGACAGAGGCCACGGCTCGCCGAATACTGGTGGACCGAAGCGGGCCTCGAGTCGCTCGCGAATACTCGCTTCAAGTTGGTAAGCCAACGGGCGATCTTCGCGCTCGGCGGTGAGGTGTGAGCCGGTCACGATGACAATAAGGGTTTGAGGGTCGATGTCCATAGATGAGAACGGCTCTTCGTATCGCGCGACTGGAACAAAGTGATCTTGTCCTCTCAAAGGCTAGGCACACAACCAGTCCGCGATCACACACGCTCCGTCAGTTGGGCCAAGTGAATCCAGTTGAGCTTTCATGCGTGCCCGGGCCGGTGCATCGGTGAGAAGTGTGAGCAGGTGTGGGCCGCTGGTGGCGTAGTTAGCAGGTGCTGATATCTGGTCATCCGCCAGCAAACATGCCTGGGCATCGACCAGCACCCTGGCGTTGAGCTTCTGGTGCTGATCCTTGTGATATGGATACGGCAGAAACAGCGTCGGAACACGATTGCCCCACGCCTCGGCAACCGAACCTGCACCAGCCCGACTTACTGCACATTCTGCAGCGCCCCACAATGGCCCCATGTTCTGGAAGAACGGCTCAACAATGTTCACCAAGCCCGCGCAGGTGTATGTCTTCCGCAGCAAGTCGATTTCGCTCGGCGAATCGCCTTTGGGCTTTCCAGTCTGATGCACGATCTGCCAGCGGGCAGTGCGGAGAGTTTCGCCGTGATGTCGGACAAACTCAACCATGAAGTGGTTGATCGAACTCGCTCCCTGGCTTGCCCCTGTGACAAACAACACCGGATCGTGTTCGCTCAATCCCAGTTCGTGGCGACACAGCGCTGCACTCAACTCCCCATTACTCCCAAGCGCAGCTTTGCGCACAATCGGGCGAATTCGCTCCCACGAAACATATGACTCACGCTCTTTCCCCAGATCCGCGGCGGTAAATATCCTCGATGCTCCACGCGCGATCAACCTGTTGGCCTTGCCAGGCGCAGCATCCAGATTCACAAGCGTGATCGGAACCTGCTCTTTGAACGCCGCCCGCGCCATGGGTGCCGCAACAAATCCGCCCAGTGCAACGATGTGCACTTGCGAGCCTTGAGCACGAAATTCACGAATCAACTCGCAACAGCTGTTGACCACCTTGGGCCACGTTGCAACGAAACGAGCGAGGCGAGCAGGTTGCACGCCAAACGGTTTGGCAGCGATTGGTCGAAATTCCGCTTTCTCCGCGGCCAAAATCTGTGCATCCAGCGGTCGGTCTGAGCACACAAACACCGACCTCGCAAGTGTCCCCAATCGATCATGTACCTGCTGCGAAATCGCGATCGCGGGGAATATGTGGCCGCCTGTCCCGCCACCGGCAAAGATGAAAACTCGACTTGGCATGTGGGGAGTGGGGGGAGGGACTTAGGTCGCAGAGGGAACAACGTGTGGCAGTTCAGAAGGTGCGGGCGTAGTTGATGAACCCAGTGCGGGTTCGTAAGCGTCTTGCGTGCGATCGATGGCCATCAGGATTCCGATAGAGAAGCAAGTGAGCAGCCACCCGGTCCCGCCGCTTGATACGAGCGGAAGGGCGATTCCCTTGGTGGGGCCAAGGCCGGTGACAACGATCAGGTTGATGATGGCCTGAAGTCCGATGGTGGAGACGATGCCAAGTGCGACCAGACGCAGCATGGTGCTGCGTTCACGAATCACGATGGCGCAGCCCATGCAGATGATGACAACAAAGTGCACGATAATGATCGCGGCTCCTGCGATACCCAGTTCTTCGCAGATAATGGCAAAGAGGAAGTCGGTCGTGTCTTCAGGCAGATAGCCAAATTTCTGAAGTCCAAAGCCCAGCCCGCGGCCAAAGCCTTCGCCACCGGCAACGGCAAGCATCGACTGAATCATGTGGTAGCCGGTCTTCTCCGCATCTTGATATGGATCCAGGAAAGCCGTGATGCGAGCAACGCGATAGGGGCTGGTAACGATCGCCGCGACAAGGCCCATAAGACCCAAAGGAATGAACATCGCAAACTGCCAGATTCGAGCACCGGCCGCGAGAAGAATAATGCAGCCGGTCGCCATTACTAGTGCGCCGGTGCCCAGGTCTTCGAGGATGATCACAAAGCAGACCGAGCCAAGCAGGCAGAGGGCGGGAAGCAGGCCCCGGTAGAAGGACGGAATGATGGAAAGGCGGCGAGTCGCAAACCATGCGACGATAAACACCATGGCCCATTTGGCGATTTCCGAGGGCTGAACGCTGAGAGCATCGCCGATACCGGGGATGGGCAGCCGAAGCCAGCGGTGACTGCCATTGACTGACTTGCCGATTCCCGGGACGTATGCCAAAAGGAGAACAAAGATCAACGCAAGTGCGGCTAACGCGGCGAACTTGAAGTCCAAAATTCCCCATCGACCCGAGCGATAGTCGGGGATCATCGAGTCTTCGGATTGGGTCAGGCTCAAAAGGCGGCGGATGGGAAGTCTGCTGGCGAGCAACATAGTGGCGATGGCCAGGACCATATAGATAGTGGTGCGGGAGAAAAGGATTGAACTGGCAGACACAACTGGAGTAATAAAGGTGCCATCTGCCAGTTTGGTCGGCTTCATGGTCATGCCAGCGGAGTTGACCATGACCACTCCAAAGGTCAGGAGTGCCACAGCACAAAGGGCGATGAGGGAGCCTGGGATAGAGGGTGAGCGTTCGCGCGACATAAGCCTTGAATATCGGTCAGCGACTCGCCTTGGCTACAGATTGTGCGAAGGAGTTGGTGAATGGGCTGCGGCACCGCCGCCGGCCTTGATATTGTCACCAATGGCATCAGATTTTGAGAATTCTGCGAACCAGCTCGGCATGCATCGGGGGAAGGAAATAGACCTTAAGCAACTGGCTACCTGGGATTTTCGCATGGATTGGGCGGTTCTCGCCATGCTGATCTTCGTGCCCGGTTCGCTCCTCCTTCTCAATCACTGGAAAACACTCACCGGCTTTGTGGTGGCGACCCTGGCGTTTGTTGCGTGGGGGTGGTCGGCGTGGTGCACCTATCGAATCATGGTGGAACTCAAAGACCGATTTCTCCTGCGACTGACGTTCTGGTTAATGGCACCTTGCCTGCCGTTGGGCTTGATCTATATGGGTGTGGTCGCAATGCGGTCCGGAAGCGTACTTTCGCGGCATGGAGTCAAAGTCGGTTTCTTCGGAATCAAACGAACAGCACTGAAAGATCTGTCACCGGGAATGTGCCGCTACTGCGGCTATGACGTCCGCTCAATTCAGTCAGGGGTCTGCCCAGAATGTGGCGGTGCAATTGAACCGCAATGATCCCGAATAACGAATGATGAGTTTTGGCTTGCCCCAGTGCCCAGTGCCTGTACCGTCCAAAGCGACACGTTTGACTTGATAAGTGCCAGGAGAAGACCATGCGATTTGCAATGAAGCAGAAGATGTTGGCGTTTGGCGATGACTACATCGTGAAGAACGATGAAGGCGATGATGTATATTACATCGATGGGAAAGTGTTCACGATTCGCGACTCGCTGGACATTCAGGACATGGAGGGCAACACCGTCGCCACGATTCGCAAGCGCTTGCTTGCGCTGCGTCGTACCTATGACATCGACATAGGTGGCCGTGTGACAACTGTCTACAAACACATGCTTACGTTCTTTCGGTGTTCATACACCGTCGATGTTCCGGGGCCGGATGATCTGCAAGCGCAGGGGAACTTTTTTGAGTACGAGTACACCTTCACAAACGATGCAGGTGACAAGGTCGGCGAAGTCTCAAAACGCTGGCTTACGATTCGCGATACCTACACGATCGATGTCGCCGACGGAGTTGATCCGGTGATGATCATCGCTTCTGCGGTGGTGATCGATCAATGTTGCCATGAAGAAAGGCACTAAACCGACATCGCTTCGTCCGAGGTGACACGCGACGAATTCGCTTCTGGTTTTCCCTGATGCCTGATGCCTGATGCCTATTGCCTGATGCCTGTATTGTCCAGAGCGACACGCTTGGCGTACTACGTAATAAGCGGCGTTTCAGTAATCTGTGTAGATGCAATCGGCTCACCACATTCCGGGCATCTTCCCGCTCGAATGTCGAGAAGGGTGTAGTTACATTTGATGCAATGCGGTTCAGCAACACGAAGAAGAAAGAGAATTCCGCAGCCCGTACAGCGTGATTCGCCCAGCGCTGCATCTTGTTTCTTGGAGCAGCGCGGGCAGGAGAGATGAATGTGTTTGATTTCTGCAATGCTCTGAGCTTCGGTGATCATCACGCGACGATTGAACGCCTTCAAGACCGCAATAGCCATGATGCCGCAGGTTGTGACAATCGCGCCCGCGGCAAGAAGGCGGACCGAAAAATCATTGAATCCCGAATTGGGGTTTCCATCGACGACGTAATTGACATAAATAGCACAAAATCCGGTTGCGATCAGGCAGCCAGTTGTACCAAGTGCAAGCCAGCGCTGGTTCACAGGAAGTGGTAGGCGCAAAAGGATATTGCTGCCGCCAATCACAGTCGAAACGATGAGGCAGTGGATGATGTTGGTCGGCTTTCCGCCCAGGTCGAGCCAGATTCCAGCCATTCCCATACAAATAGCGGCAACACCGGTGAGCACGCCGATCCACCGCCAATACTTGCGGTCGTTGAGGTCGCCGAATAGACAGGCACAGACAGGGAACGCCGAACCGGAAAGTAATCCCAAA
>SXOY01000047.1 GCA_005776545.1 Planctomycetia bacterium
AACTTCCGCAGACTCGTCGTTCGCTACGAACACCGTATCGACATCTACAGGGCCTTCTTCCATATCGCTTGCCTCGTCATCGCTCTGAGGAGGTTAAGAAACAGCTTCTAGTGCCTACTCCTTCCCTCTCCGCCGCCCGCACCTCCCTCCTCCAATCTCTCGAACCCGACCCCGCACTCGTCGCCATCCCACCCGATGAAATCTTCATCAATCTCCCGCCCCTCCCACGCAAACCACCAAGCCCATTCACCGACTCGACCTCCCCACGCGGCACACAGCACCCTGCACTCCCTCTCACCACCCCCATCCAAGACGAATTCACCGACTACCAATCCAAACTCCGCGCCGCCATGCGCGAATGCTGCCCCGCCGACCCGCGCATCAAAACCATGCTCGAAAACTACGCCACCATCATGCAAACCGTCACCCTCGAGCGCCTTACTGCAACTCTGCCAACACTCTCCGAAACCGCCTGGGTAGAAACCAACGCACAAATCATCCGCCTCCACAGCGTCATGGAACGCACCAACTCTCGTCACTCAAGAGAACAACGCGATATCGCCGCGCAAGCCCGCCGCGAGCTGCGAGAAAAGCAACGCAAAGAACGCCAGACCCAACGCGACATCGACAATCGCGCCAAAGCCCAGCGCGCCACAGAACGCGAAGAAAACCGCCGCCAGCGCGAACAATCCAAAGCCGACCGCGCAGAACAAAACCACCAGCTCGCCGTGCGCAAGCTCGATCTCCAAGAACTTAACCTCACCATGCGCGGCAACAAAAAGCAAGAAAACCTCGACCACCACAATTCCACAAAACCAGCAGAGTCTCCAACTCCAGCTGCGCTAAAGCCAATGGGACCGGCAAACACCTGGACCTGCGGCTAATCACACCTGATGAATTACACATCTCCAACTGCGGCATTGCATTCAGGACAGGACGCCGAAAGGGCAAGTCCCCTGCGATCGTATTTACATTTTTGACACAATCCCGCTCGCACGCTGCGCACGGTGATTATTTCGCGGTGCCAAAGAAATGCGATAGGTAGCGCCACAAGCAGAAGGGGAATCCAGAGCGGGACACTTAGAACGACCTGATCCGGGTAGACTTTCCAGTGAATCCACAATCTGAATCTCCGCGGATAGCGATTCCATTCGTACGGATTCACGCGGTTGTTTTCAAAGTATTGAATGTTCGGTGGGATGTGAACACAACCGGCACAGCCAACTCCGATGGAAAACTCGGTTACGGATCCACTACTCCACTCCGTGCGCCAACGCCGGCCGTAGAACCCACTCACGATCCACAGGCCAAGCACGAGCACGATCAACACTGCTCCACTCCACTTTGCAAGCGTTCGTATCTTTGGAAGCGGCTTCATAGTTATATCTTACCAGAACCAAGAATGCAGCCCACTCATTCACATTCGGGGTTCGTTGAATCTTCTTATCGTGACCCTCGTGATTATCTGATGTCAAAAACTCTTACCCTGCGAGCAGTTCATCAATCGCACCACTCGCATTCGCATCCGTCACCGCCTCAGAAAAACAGATCCTCGTCATTCCAAACCGCGAATGGATATCAATCCCCCAGGAATCGACTCCCACCGCTCGCGGGTCGGCCCATACTTTTTCGAGTACGCGCTGTGCCGCGGAACTTAATCGAACAGGTGATGAGTTCAACTGCTTGAGCAATCCGTTCTCGATCGCTGCCAGCGGATTGGGCAACGCAACATCGGCACCGTCAAATATCTGGCCGCCGCCTTTGGCGCTGTCGATTTCCCAAAGCACCAATCTCGCGGCACCCAGTTCTCCGTGATACGCCAAAAACCGGTCGCTTGCCAGATGGGTGTGAGCATCCAGCACCTTGGGGGTCACCATCAACTGCAACCCGCCCTCAGAATCATCGGGGATGCAAAGGGTGAAGTCGGTTGCATCCAGCATCCAGGGGTCGGCTCCAGAAACTGGTGAGCCGGTCGCTGGGTCGGGGACAAACTTGCGGGTTCGGGCTTCGCCATCGACAAGCAGGACGCCGGAAGTGTGCGAACGAAGAAAGGCCGCGGCATCTTGAGGAGTACCGGCAAGTTCAAGAGTTTTGTGCGCTGGCGAAAACCGCATGTACTGTTCCTGTCTAGAACCAAGATCACGTCAATCGTGTCGCACTAGACAATACAGGCATTAGGCACTAGGCACTAGGCATTAGGGGGGAATCAAAGGCAAAATTATTGCCAGGCACTCAGTTTTTTCTTCGCCTTGTGCAAACGAACCATCGGATCGCTGTGCAAAGGGTAGCGGATTCTGATAGGCTGCAAGAGCCAGTGCCGGGATTCCCGGCAAAGGCAAGGAGATTTGCATGATTGTTGATGCCCGGACACAAGGAAAGTCTTCCACCGCGATCTTGTCGGTGATGATGTTCCTTCAGTTCTTCCTCTGGGGAGCGTGGTTCGTCACGCTTGCACCATTCATGGGAGCACGCGGATTTGAAGGGGCGATGATCGGCAATGCGTATTCGGTGGCGCCCCTTGCCGCGATCATCACGCCGGTCTTCCTGGGGATCATCGCCGACCGTTTCTTTGCAAGCCAAAAGGTGATGGGAGTCTTGCACTTTCTCGGCGGCCTGTTGCTGATCGCCGCTCCCAGCGTTGCCGATGGCGGCAAAGACAATGTCTGGTTCTTCATCGGAGTCCTTCTGCTGCACATGCTCTGCTACATGCCCACACTGGGACTGACTAACACCATCGCGTTCAACGCCATGAAAAATCCGGAGAAGCAATTCCCGATCGTGCGTGTGTGGGGAACCATTGGTTGGATCGCGGCTGGCATTCTCGTCGGGTTCGTCGCCCGCAAGATGATCACCGCGCAAGGCGACTATCCAACCGTTGAAGCAGCACGTAATGCATCATCGCTTTTCTTCTACGTCGGCGGCGTCAGCGGCCTGGTGTTGGGTCTCTTTTCGTTCATGCTTCCCAATACGCCGCCGCCCATGGCCGACAAACCGGCGAATATTTCTGATATCCTGGGGCTTGATGCGATCAAGCTGCTGGGCGATCGCTCGTTCCTAATCTTCGCGATCTGTTCGACGCTGATCTGTATTCCGCTGGCCGCATACTACTCGTTTGCGGGTGTGTATGCGGGCGCGGTGGGCCTGGAGAATGTGCCGTTCAAAATGAGCTTTGGGCAGATGAGCGAGATTTTGTTCATGCTGGTCATGCCACTGTGCTTTGCACGGCTGGGTGTGAAGTGGATGTTGGCGGTCGGCATGCTCGCCTGGATCGCGCGGTACGCGTTCTTCAGTGCAGCGTCGAGCGGGTTTGGTTCAGGAAACGCCGTGACGTTCGTCCTTGCTGGGATCATTTTGCACGGCATCTGCTATGACTTTTTCTTTGTGACTGGTCAGATTTATACCGAGAAATTCGCCCCGACCGAAATGCGTGCCAAAGCCCAGTGTTTCCTTGTGCTGCTGACACAAGGAGTGGGAATGTTGATCGGAAATCAGGTCTTTGGACGTTTGGTTGACCACTACACAACAACTACCAAAGGCGCGGACGGTGCGGAATTGAAGACTATTGATTGGACAACGGTCTGGATGTTCCCGACCCTGTTTGCCGCTGGGGTTTTGGTATTGTTTGTTCTAGCGTTCTCTGGAAAAGCCGCCGCCAAAGTGGCACAGCCGGGGGTCGTCCCCGCAAAATGAGAGTTGTCGACGTGCAGGTTTCGCAAGATTCCTCTTGCAATCGACCTGATGTTCTTGCTATCGTACATATCCGGTACTTCCCGCATTCATAAGGATTCATATGAGCCACCAACCAGACCAATCTCGTCGTAACTTCTTGGCCGCCGCTGGCGCAGTAGGCGCGGCTGCAATGATCACCTCTCTCGCATCGGCAAAACGTCCGGATGCTCCGACAATCGTCAAGCCCACGGCAAAAGCCAAAGCCCGAGCCCCTCTCGCCGCCGATGGCGTGATAAAGATCGGTGTCATCGGCATGGGTGGCCCCGGCCAAGGTTCGATGGGTATGAATCACTGCCATTCGATCGCGAGCTTGATCAAGGATGGCAAAGACAAAGTTGAAATCGCCGCTTTGTGCGATGTCAACAAGTTCAACATGGATTACGTAGTCAAGAAGTTGCCAGAGTGGGGTCAGGCGGCGGTTCCCGCGACATATTCCAACTACAAAGAAATGCTTGCACGCGAAGACCTGCACGGCGTGTTGATTGCAACACCGGAACACTGGCACGCACAGATGGGCATTGATGCGATTCTCGCGGGCAAAGATGTGTACCTTGAAAAGCCGATGACACTCACGCTTGAAGAAGCTCTTGTTTTGCGTGAAGTTGTGCTTGCGAACCCCGACCTGCGTCTGCAAGTCGGAACGCAGATGACGAATCTGCCCAAGTACCACGAAGCCAAGAAGGTGATCGCCGCCGGGACGATCGGCGTGCCGACGTTCAGCCAGACGAGCTATTGCCGCAACTCTCCAAAGGGCGAGTGGAACTATTACGCACTCAAGCCCGATCAGAAGGAATTCCCCGGGGCAGAATGGAAGCCCGGCGAAAACCTTGACTGGGACGCATGGTGTGGACCGATGGGCAAGCAGGCCTGGGACCCCAAGCTTTATTCACGTTGGCGCCGCTACAAGAAGACCTCAACGGGTATTCTGGGCGATCTCTTGCCGCACGTGATTACGCCCTTGTTTGTGTCGCTGGGTGACAGCGTTGGCTGGCCGACTCGCGTCGTAGCGATTGGTTCACACCTTGTGGACAAGGAAATGGAAAACCACGACAGCGTGAATATCGCTGTGCAGTTTGAATCGGGCCACCAGATGATGATCGCGGGTTCGACCTGCAACCAGCTTGGTCTGGATCCCTTGATCCGCGGCAGCAAGGGCAACATTCGCCTTGGTTCACGCCACTGCGAAGTCAGCCCCGAACCACCGTACACAGAAGAAGTGGAAAGCAAGAAGATCGAATGCCCAGACATCGGCAACGAT
>SXOY01000048.1 GCA_005776545.1 Planctomycetia bacterium
GAAAGTGGTTCCTGTCAATCGCCGCAGCGAGCAGCGGGGCCGCTGAGAAGCCGATCAAGTCGGCATTCCATCCTCGTCCATTGTGCGCCGCACCGAGCGGCTGAAGGCTCCTCTGAACTGCGGGCCTCACTTCCCCATCAGCCACCTTGCCCTTGATCGCAATCGCCGCATTTCGCGGGATCGAAATGTACTGAGTGGTGATGGCGTGTTTGTCCTTCAGCCCTGCATACTCGATCTGCCCGGGCTTGATCCCAAGTAACTTGGCAAGCAGGCCAACTGCATCTGGTGTCGTTAGGGATTGTTTTGTGAGTTTCCATACCTCCCAAGCCCCCTCACCCGGCACAATTGCGCTAGTAGCCAGGGCGGTTAAGTGCTCGGTGACGCGAAAATCTTCAGGAGTGCGACGAATAATCATGGGTTCGGGGCATGGTATACCGCGGGAACGTGGTCAATTGTAGAGATTGCATGCCTCATAAACCTGCAAAACCCAACCCCTGCCTTCGTAGTTACTGCCGATTCTCACAAAACCGATCTACTGATCCAAATTGGCCTTCCTGTTGAACCTGAAATCTGATAGATTCCCGTTCGGTCTTTCGGATCACTGAAATGGGTTGAAGCACTCTCCCATCAAGTGTCACTTTGAAGCTGGTCGATCGAGTTGTGAGAGGATTTGGCATGTCATATCGGCGAGAAACATCGTGGGTTATTGCTCTCGTATTGGCAGCTGGCAGCATGGCTGTCGCATGGGGCCCGGCTGAATTCCATCCAACTAGTGGAAACGACGATCAACGTGGCGGTCCAATCGGACCACAAGGTACTCCGCTTTTCATCAACTGGGAAACTCCTCAGACTCACCCCGTCGAAATGACTCCGGATGGAAATTTCTTGCTCGTTCTCAATACAGCTGACAATCGCCTTCAAGTGTTCGACCTGACAGGATCAGCACCACTCTTGGCCTTCACAGTTCCTGTGGGCCTTGACCCGGTAAGCGTCCGTGCAAACAGCAACACCGAAGTGTGGGTCGTAAACCAGGTGTCTGACTCGGTAACGGTTGTGAATCTATCGACACGAAATGTGATTAAATCTCTGGACACACTCGATGAACCCGCGGATGTGGTATTTGCCGGGACGCCGCGCCGTGCGTTCGTTTCTTGCGGCACTGCTAACACCGTTCAAGTCTTTGACCCCGCCAACCTGTCAACACTTCCAACCGCCATTGCAATCAATGCCGAGGAACCGCGATCGCTCGCAGTGAGTGCAGATGGCCAGACCGTGTATGCAGCGATATTCGAATCTGGGAACGCCACCACGGCGGTTGGCGGGGCAGTGGGGACACAGGCCGCCACGCTCGCATTTCCTCCTGATGCTGTGAGCAACGTGAATAGTCCATATGGAGGTGTGAATCCGCCGCCAAATGTGGGAGTATTAACACTTCCCGCTCCAAATCCCGCGGCAGGAACTCCGATCAAGAGCAGCATGATCGTAAAAAAGAACTCGCTGGGTCAATGGATGGACGACAACAACCACGACTGGACGTCGATGGTGTCGGGTGCAAACGCGGCCCTTTCTGGAAGACCAATCGGTTGGGATATGCCAGATCGCGATGTAGCGATCATCAACGCGAATACGCTCGGTGTGTCGTACGTTTCTACGCTTATGAATATCTGTATGTCGATCGGCGTGAACCCTGCGACGGGGCGTGTCACCATGGTCGGAACTGATGCCATCAACGAAGTTCGATATGAACCAATAGTGAACGGAAAGTTCGTTCGTGTGAAATTCGCTTCGGTCGATCCACTCAGTCCCGCAACGCGAACAATCACGGATATCAATTCGCATCTCACTTATGCAACACCCACGATCGCGCAGAGCGAACGCAACAAGTCGGTAGGCGATCCACGTACGATTGTCTGGAATGCTGCAGGAACCAAGGGCTACGTCTCTGGCATGGGTTCCAACAATGTAGTAGTCGTTGGTCCAGGTGGAACTCGCGTTGGGCTTTCTGATGCAATTAATGTTGGCGAAGGTCCAACTGGCATCGCACTCGATGAATCTCGCGGAAAAATGTACGTACTCAATCGCTTTGCCGGCACGATCTCAGTTATTAGCCTGGCGACGGAGACTGTCGATGCTGAAATCCCGTTCTTTGATCCAACTCCCGCGGCTATCAAGGTCGGTCGCAAACACCTGTACGACACGCATAAGAACTCTGGACTCGGACAGGTTGCCTGCGCATCATGCCACGTCGATTCCAAAATGGATCGTCTCGCATGGGACCTAGGTGATCCCTCAGGCAGCCTCGGTCCTATCGCAGCGCTTAACCTAGGAATGGGTCTCCCAGGACTTTCACCCGGAACCGCGAATCCTGCCTTTGCAGAGTTTCATCCGATGAAGGGGCCCATGACCACGCAGACCTTGCAGGACATCATCGGCAAGGAACCACTTCACTGGCGCGGTGATCGAGCCGGAATCGAGGCCTTTGCAGGTGCTTTCACCGGTCTGCAAGGAGACGATGCCACTCTTACTGGAAGCGAAATGCAGGAATTCGAAAACTTCCTGGCGACTATTCACTATCCACCCAACCCATACCGAAACTTCGACAACACGCTCCCCACCAACATGCCGCTGCCCGGCCACAAGCGCACCGGACGCTTCGGATTTGCCGGTACGCCGCTCCCAAATGGAAACGCTGTCAACGGTCTTGCTCTCTACCGTTCAGCGACTCGACGTCTTGACAATAACGCCTTTGCTTGCGTGACCTGTCACACGCTTCCAACAGGTGCCGGGCCAGATGTACGTCTTGTAGGAGCAACCTACCAGCCTATCGCACCAGGCTCTAACGGCGAACGTCACTTGGGTGTTGTGTCTGCTGATGGAACAAGTAATATCACCACCAAGATCCCACAAATTCGCAACGCCTACAAGAAAGTCGGCTGCGACATGATCGGCACCTCAAGCAATGCAGGGTTTGGGTTCCTGCATGACGGCTCTGTTGATTCGCTCGAGCGATTCATCGCTGAACCAGTCTTCCGTGTCAACAATGATCAGGAGATTGCCGATCTCACCGCGTTTGTTCTCTGCATCTCCGGTTCTGACCTACCACAAGGTTCGCTTTCCAGCCCACTTGAACCGCCGGGTGTTGCAAGTCTCGATGCTCATGCCGCCGTGGGAACCCAAACAACTCTGATCAGCCAGGCTACTGCTCCCGCTGCTCAAATCAACTTGATTAACTCCATGATCAGCATCGCCAATACGAACAAGATTGGCATCGTCGCCAAAGGTCGCATCGATGGCTTGCAACGCGGCTGGTCCTACATCAATGGCAACAACTGGCAATCCGATCGCTCCACCGAAGTTCGCTCCACTACACAGCTGCTTGCGGCTGCCGCGATCAATAGCGAGATCACATTCACCGTTGTGGTGAAGGGAACCGAAACTCGCATCGGCATCGATCATGATTTCGACGGATGCCTCGATCGAGACTTTAGAGACGGAACCTGCGGCTGCTACGCCGACATCAACGGCGACGGCGTGCTCGATTTCTTCGATTACCTCGATTTCGTAGATAGATTCAGCATCGGTAGCCTCGCGGCAGATTTCAACGAGGATGGCATTGTTGATTTCTTCGACTACCTCGACTTCGTCGATCGCTTCTCACAGGGTTGTTAATCGTCGATCTAATTCCGCGGCGGAATAGGCCGCCCGTGCGGATCAACCTGGCTGGGGTGCTGTGCGCCCAGTCGGTCCTGAATGTCCTGCGATAGGAAGTGCTCAGCTCGGTGAGCACCCGCATGAACATTGGCGGGGTCCTTCTCCAGGTGTTTAGCAAGGTATGTTTCCCAGAGGCGATGCCCGCGCACAACCTGACCTGCGACTTTGATTCCTGAATCAGTCGCCGCAATCCCGCCCTTGGAATCTACACAAATGTGCCCGCGCCTATCCAATGTCCAAACCGCCAACCTCGCCGCGAATCCCGATCTCGTACCTGCGATCACATCTGTGATCATCAAAGCCCTATGCGCACCAACAGGTCGCAATTTCGAGCTTTCATGCCACCGATACGCCATACCCAGCACATCTTCCTCGTTGATCCGCATTGAAAGTGCCAGTTGACGCAGCTGCTTACTGACCCACCCATGTCGCGGCGAAAACAGTGCTGTGAGAATGAACAGAATCAGCGAGACCGTTGCAATCATTCCCGCAACGGAAGTGTTAAGCCAGACCGCGCCAACATAACCAAATCCCGCACTCACCGCGGCGATCAACGCCGCCACCCA
>SXOY01000049.1 GCA_005776545.1 Planctomycetia bacterium
AAGCACACTCGCAACAAGGACCGCCGCAATCAATGCGATCATGGCTTGCCCTCCGTTGCAGAGACCAAACGAGTTACCGACTGCGTAAACAACGTCTGTCCGCGTACGACAGCAAAACGAAACTCCCACAGGCCTGGGGTCGAGAGATTCGCAGCCCCCGTAAATTGCCCAACGCCTTCGGCGGTCAGGGTTGCAAGCACTTTACTCTTGGCGTGCGCGTGGTGAAATGTCTCAACCTTGATCGTCGCGTCTTCAATGGCTTTCCCTGCGCTGTCCTTAAGCGACACGCTCAGTCGATTCCCACGAGCCTCTGTGATGTCGAGTTTCCAACCCAACTCTGCGTTCTGGCGAAGCTGCCTTGCCGTGTTGTCCCAGTGCAGCGCTTTCGTATCGTAATCCGGCTCTATAGCAAATGACGAACTGTGAAACCTCGCGGCGTACACCGTGATCCCAACCACGCAGAAATTGAGGGCAATCATACCGAAAATCATTCCGGGCCAAAAGCGGTTATAGCCTGGAGTTGCGTTCATCGTGAGTGCTCCTGATCTTCTTTTGTGTCTTTCTCAGATTCCTCATGCCGACGATTCACCGACCCTGGTCCCATGAGGCGGAATTTGGCAGTGGTGTGAAACTCAGGGGTTCCTGACGCCGCCTTTACCTGTGTAATCATCACCGTCAATGGCGGACCGCCATCTACATATTGCTTTGCCGGAATTACAAACATCGCCGGGAACGTCTTGAATTCGCCTGGCTTTAGATGAATCGGATTCTCATCAATCTTCAGCGACACGCCCTGTACGCCAGAAAGCACGATGTTGAAATCTGCTTCATGTTCACTTCGATTCACAAACTTCAGCTTTACAGGATTCGCCACCAATTCGCCCGGCAGCTCTATGAACGGCCTTCCAACACCTCGCAGAATCGTGATGTCAACCGGCGAGCGATTGAACAGCACAATCATGAATGCTGTGATGGCGATGAGCAGCACAATTGGGTAAATTATCACGCGGGGTCGCAGAATATGAGGCGTTTCGCCGCTAATCCTCGCCTGCGAGCTGTAGCGAATCAGTCCGAGTGGCCGCTTCAATTTGGTCATCACGGCATTGCAGGCATCAATGCATTGTGTGCAGTTGATACATTCCATCTGCAGGCCGTTGCGAATATCAATGCCAGTAGGGCACGTGGTCACACACATGTTGCAATCAACGCAGTCGCTCGTTCGCGGAGCCGCCTGATCGATCACTTTCAGACTGAGGTCGCCTGTCACCCTTTTGCCACGAGGCTCGCCACGCGTACGGTCATACGACACCACCAGCGACTGGCGATCCAGCAGTGCCGATTGAAACCGCCCGTATGGGCAAAGAATAAGACAAACCTGTTCGCGAAAAAATGTGAAATCCAGCAACATCAACCCGGTCACCGCGACCATCACCAGAAACGAAGTGGGGTGCTGGAGCGGCGAACGCGTCACCCACACACGCAGATTATCGATCCCCACAAAATACGCCAGAAAAATGTGCGACAAAAACAGCGACACTGCGAAGTACATCGCATATTTCAGTGGCGTGCTATAGGCCTTCCCCGCTAACCGTCCAGTGCGCGTCCGCCCCGGTGAGCCGTCAAACAGTCGCTCAATCGGCCGAAACACAAACTCCATATACACCGTCTGCGGACACGCCCAACCGCACCACACGCGTCCAAGCAATGCCGTCAGCAGAAAGATCGCCACAAATACCGACACTAGCAATAACGCAAGCAAAAGCGTATCCGTTGGAAGAAAGGTACTTCCAAACAACGTGAAATGTCTCGTCGTCACATCCAGCAAAACCAGCGGCTTTCCGTTCATCCGAAAGTACGGAAGGGCCGCGAAGATCAAAATGAGCACGTACGCGGCAATTCGCCTGCGGGTAAGAAACTTCCCTTCCGAAACGCGCGGGCGAAGCCACCGCCGCGACCCATCATTGTTTAATGTAGAAAGGACGCGAACATCTGGGTGAAGTGAATCGTGATGCACAACCGGAGACATAGGTCCTTTCACTCGCTCACTTCGTCGGAGCCGCCGCAGTCGGCCAGGCGGGAATCTCTTCCCCCTCCGCGGCACGCCCAGGAAGGTTCTTTCCGCGCATTGTCGCTACATATGCCGCAACAATGATCCGCTCATTTTGCGAAAGCCGCTGTTCCCACGCTGGCATGGCCCCCAAGTTCGCACCTTTGCTGATCGTCGTGAGTACATCTTGAAGTTTCTTCACGTTCTTGTACGAATTATCGGTCAGGTTCACGCCGTTGAGTCCAGATCCGTCCTTGCTGTGACATACCGCGCAATTGCCGACAAACGTGCTTTGAGCGACCGCCAGCATCGTCTGATCGTTCATCATCCTCAGAATGGTGGCTTCATCAGGTTGCAGTTCGCCGACTTTCCCGAAGATTCGCTTGAATTCTGCCACCTGTGATTCACGCCACGATTCCTGAATCGAAACCGTCATATCGGAAAAGTGAAACACAGGTATATAAATGCCTGCGAACAACACCGTGGCCATGAAAATCAAGTGCCACCATCCGGGAGTCGGATTGTCATATTCCCTGATCCCGTCGTACTCGTGATCCATAATTGCAGGTTCGTTCTTGTTCACAGTATGTTCCCCTTCTCTTGAAGGCCTGATGCAATATCTCCATCTTCATGCAGCGGCAGATTCGCTGCCCGTTCAAATTCACTGCTCCGTGAACGTGAAAATACTCGAATAAGCATCCCGGTAAAGACCGCTACAAAGATGACAAGTGCGATTTGCGGATAGATCGAAAGGTTCAAGCCGCTCATGATGTCGGTAAGTCTCATGACTATTTTCCCTTCCCTTCCGTCTTCACAACCGGCGCTGCAAAGTCCGCATTGGGGTCCCAATCTGGAGCCTTACCCAGGTCAGTTCCAAGCCGCTGGAGGTAGGCCACCAGCGCAATGACCTTGCGATCTCCCATCGATTTATACCCACCCTGCGTCACAAGATCTGCGGCAATCTTGTCCGCCTGCAGGCGTGCAAGCCGCTCGGCCTCCTTCGGCTTTACCGCATCGCCGTACGGAACTCCCAGCATCGCCATCGCATTGACACGCGGTTCGATTGATGCGAAGTCCAGTTTCTGATCTAGCAAGTGCTTGTATCCAGGCATGATCGATTGCGAAATCAGCTGCCGCGGATCCTCAAGGTGACGGACCTGCCAGTCATGCGAACGCGCTCCGCCTTCTCGCATCAAATCCGGTCCAATGCGGCGTGAACCCCACTGGAATGGATGGTCATATACAAATTCGCCCGGCTTTCCATACTCCCCAAACCGCTTAGTCTCCGCCCAGATCGGACGGATCATCTGCGAGTGACAGTTGTAACAACCTTCCGACACATAGATATCACGCCCGATCAATTCCAGTGGCGTGTACGGCTTCACCGACGCAATCGTCGGAACATTCGATCGTACCAGGAATGTCGGAATGATCTCAAACAGCGATGCAACTACCACCGCAATGATCACCCACACCGTAAATTTCAATGGCCGTGCTTCCCACGCACGGTGCCAGGCACCCTGCAGGAACACATCTCCCTTATGTCCAAATTCAACGTTGGCCGTCAAACGCGACTGGGGCAGTGGGGGATCAACATGCGCTGCACGTAATGCAGGAGCCGAATGCACCGGCACTTCGTACACCGCCGGGCGCGTCTTCCAGGTTCTGTAATAGTTGTACGCACCAAGGCCGGCCCCTGCGAGATAAAGCACGCCGCCGCCAATACGAATCCAGTACATCGGAATGAGGGCAATC
>SXOY01000050.1 GCA_005776545.1 Planctomycetia bacterium
GCGATCGCCGATCCCATTGTCGGGTTCGGCGGCGTTGGCGTTTGGATTCAAATACGGCCGCAAGTTGTACGCCCACGAAATATTCGCATTCGACCCCGGATACTGCGGCACCTGCGGCCCATTAGGCGCCTCGCTCCCACCCGCCGAGCGCGGCACATACTCCTTGCGCTCATTGGAAAACATCGCCAGCGCCGCCGCGATCTGCTTCTGATTCGCCAGACATTTGATCTGTCTACCCGCCTCGCGTGCTTTGCCAATCGCGGGCAACAGCAACGCGATCAAAATCGCGATGATCGCAATCACCACCAATAGCTCAATGAGCGTGAAGCCGTGTGTGTTCCCGCGTGTGCCCATGGTGCATCCTCTGGTGACCTGATATAGGTAGACGCTCAGCATACCAGAACCCGGCATCACAGGAAGCCCAATTTGCGGCAAATTTGTCTGGCGTCTTTGGCTCTGTGTCTTGGTACGCAGAGGACACGGAGGCGCGGAGACGCAGAGGAAAACAAAGAGACCGGAAGAGTTTTAACATGGATCTACAGGATGAACAGGATAAGAGAAAGCACTTGCCACAAGGGGACACACGTCCCGCAGTCCAGAAAGACCCAGACGAGGGCATTGGCCACAGATGTCACAGATTCCACAGATACAGACACGCCGCGGAATTGGACGAGCATAGATTATTAGCAAGCCGCTACGCAGCCGGTTCCGGCTTCTTCTTCCACGCCCACCTGAGTTATCCGTGGCAGATGTCTTCTTCTGGGTTGTTCTCGGCCTTCGGTGGCCATGCCTGATCCTGCACAGCGTTGACTATGCACGCTGGAATGCTATACTTGCATTATGGTGCAAGTACGCAAACAACGTCCTCGCAGTCCGCAGCAGGCTGCGAAGGTTTCCAGGCCTATTGATGGGCTGCTTAATCCTGATGTATTCAAGGCGCTTTCCGATCCGACGCGGCTCAAGCTGTTTGCGTGTCTTGCCAAGTGCGGGAGAGCGTGCAGCGTGGGTGAGGTTGCGGAGTGTTGCTTGGTGGACCTGTCGGTCGTATCGCGGCACCTTAGTGCGCTGGCCGATGCGGACATTCTCGAATCGAGTAAGGATGGGAGAACAGTGTCGTACCGCGTGCGCTTTGCTGCGATGGCGAGCATGTTCCGGGCACTCGCAGATGCACTGGACGATTGCGGCCCGGAATCGTGCGCGGACTGCACATGCAGCGGAGGGTGTTGTGATTCAAAGAAGTAGCGGCAATTCCAGGCCTTTGCGTGTGCTTTTTCTCTGCACGGCCAACTCATGCCGCAGTCAGATGGCAGAAGGTCTGTGCAACGCCGTACATGCTGGAGCGATATTGGCAGAGTCTGCCGGGACCAATCCGGGTGTGCTGAACCGTCGCGCAGTTCGGGCGATGGTTGAGATTGACATCGACATTTCACACAACGTTCCCCGGAACATCACTGACCTGACGAGCGAGCGGTTCGATGCCGTTATTACCGTGTGCGATTCAGCACATGAAGCCTGCCTCACTATTCCCGGTGCGAGGCGGATCATCCACGCGCCTTTCGACGACCCGCCGCGGCTTGCGGCAGATTCTGCAACGGATGAACAGGCGATGCCACACTATCGGCGTGTTCGCGATCAGATCAAGACGTTTGTTCAGAGGCTTCCGGCGATTCTCGCCACATCACTTCAAGAAGGAGATTCACATATGAGTGATAGAAAGACTCCCGATCACACTCGAAACTGCTGCGGCGATGACTGCTGTGGCGGCACGAAAGTCCCACAGACCAATGCCGACCAGACTCGCGACACCGTGCGTGAAGGCTATTCAAAGATCGCCGAGGCGGGCACGTGGTCAGCAACTAAAGCCGCATCAGGGACAGCAACTTCGTGCTGCTCGACCTCGCCCGCGAAGACCAGTGGCGGCGGATGCTGCGGGCCTGCCACACTTTCTCCGGACGATCTGGTCAGAGCAATTGGGTATTCCAACAACGATCTCGCTGCGACACCAGATGCAGCAAACATGGGCCTTTCCTGTGGAAATCCAACCGCACTCGCGGCATTGCGTCCCGGCGACTTCGTGCTTGATCTGGGTTCGGGCGGAGGATTTGACTGCTTTGTTGCCGGGCCAAAAGTCGGAGCGACAGGCCGCGTGATTGGAGTGGATATGACTCCCGCGATGCTCACCAAAGCACGCGCCAACCTCACCGAGTATTCGAAACGGACCGGGCTTTCCAACATCGAATTTCGCCTTGGAGAAATTGAGAACATCCCAGTCGCCAACTCCAGCGTCGATGTAGTGATCTCTAACTGCGTATTGAACCTATCGCCAGACCAGCCCAAAGTCTGGAATGAAATCGCTCGTGTGCTGAAACCCGGCGGGACAGTGGCAATCTCTGACTTGGTGCTGATCAAGGCCCTTCCCGCGGCGATTCGCAACGATGTGGAAGCACTGGTCGGGTGCGTAGCGGGCGCGATACTGGTGTCGCTTATTGAAAAGATGGCTGCAGATGCTGGACTTACGAACCTCTGCATCGATCGCAAGCCAGGGTATGTCGATGCAATGATCGACTCACACGATCCACTGTATATGAGGATCATCAAGTCGCTGCCACAAGGAGAGAAGATCGGCGACTACGTGACGAGTGCAAATATCACAGCGACAAAAGCCTGATCGCGAACAGCTCTACGACTCACTTCGAAACATGGTCGCGACGGCGGTGTGATTATGGAGGTAGCTCTCGGCGCCGATGGGGCCGAATTCGCCCTGGGCAAAGAAGCCGGCGACGGGGACTGGGCCCGGGTCGGTGTCGATGGCGTGACCAATTTTTGCGCGGCGTTCACCGGGGATCACTTGATCAAATGCGCTCGCGACTGTGGCGGCATCGACGTTGGCCTTGCCGAAGAGTTTTTGGCCGCGGCCGTTGCAGGAAACCAGGAGACAGCCTGCGGGTGAACCGTGCAGGCGTTGCATGTCCATGAGCATGGCCAGATCTTCCTTCGCTGTGATGGCATCGCGGACATGAAGACGGACTGTCTGACCAGCGCGGATGAGATCGCCGACGGCGATTGATTGTGTGTTTTCATCCACGCCGAGTATGGGGCGGATGAGATAGTCGCCGCGGCCAAATTGCTCGCGGTATTCGTTGATGACGCGGCCCAGGAATAGTCCGGCGCGAACGGCCGCGCGGTTTTCTTCGGGGACTTCATCGAGGATTTCGCGGACGACCTCGAGCGCGTTTCTGCCGCCCAGTTCCATGATGAGATTGCGGTTGGCTTTGGTGATCACCAAGTTTGGGCCAAGTGGCGCACACCCCTGGCTGACAACGGCATCAAGGCGGATGGGGCCGCGAAGAGCAAGGCCGACGAAACCAGCATTCTGCACGGGTTCACCGGTTGCGGAAAGGAGCGTATTTTCGCCGGGGCTTTGGCCGCTGGAAGCCATGCCGCCGACGATGGGTGCGGCGGAACCGTCGCGGCGGCGGATGCAAGTGTGAAGAGTTGGGAGTGTGCGAATCACCGGAGTTGAGAATGGGTCGGCGAGAATGATGAGACCGGAAAGGCCTTCACCACCCCCAACTGACTCGATGATCTTGGCCTGCCCTTGAGGAGAATCAAAGAGCATGGGAAGAGACTCGCTGGTGATGGGTAGGACCTGGACCTGCGGCAGATGCGCGGCGAGGATGGAGATTCCCGCGGTGCCTTCCAGTTCAAACGAGCCGCCAATGACGGCCTGTGTGGAGATGCCGATGATGTGCTTAGCGCGAAGAGATGCTTTGACGCGCTGCGCGATGGCAAGCGATTCGGGAATGTGATGCGAGGTATAGGAGACGATCGCGAAATCGACATCAGTTGTTTTTGAGGAGAGCGTGCCCAGACATTGAGTGCAGGCTTGATCAATAGCAAACGAGGTCTCTGCATGAGCAGAGACCCCGGCGGCGAATACTGGAGAAGATTTTTTGTTCACCGAATATTATTTCTCTGGGTCAGGCTTGACGGCAGGAACGACCGTGGTTTGCTGTGTGTCGGTGGTTTTGGTTGTTGTGGTCCCTGCGGGGCCGGTGGTTGTAGTTGAAGACTGAATGACTTCAAGAGTCGTTGAACCAGTTGGTGAGGTTGAAGCGCGGAGCGGATCAACGCGGACCGGCGAAACAATGTTGAGCTGCAACGTGGGATCGATCGAAGCTTCGCCGATGACGCCGACGATGAGGCCGATTTTGGACTTGATGTCGAGCGAGCCTTGCCCATCAACGGTTTCGCTGGGCTTGAGATATCCGAGCGTGCGTGGTGTAACGCCACCGACCGACTGAATCCGGTACATGAGCGGCAGGTTGGTTCCATCGTAGACGGTGCTGGGGAGGAGCATTCCGATGATGGTGTACACGCGGGTGCGTTCGACATCGTTGACTGCCGCGAGAAGGCTCTTTGTGCGCTCGTCAGCTTGTTTTTCGATCTCAGCGAGGGAGCGTTTCTTGCCCTGCAAATCGCTTTGGAACTGCAGGAATTCGATGCGCTGCGAAAGCTGAGGTTTGCGGCGGCTATCCGCGGGGAGTTCTGCAAGAGCAGCTTTGTATTCATTCAGAAGTGGTTGCAGTTCGGCTTCGTCGAGCGGTTGCGTGCGAATGTTGTTGAATGCGGTTTCAAGCCCATCGAGTTTGTTGATTGGCTTGACGACCTTGGTGATGAGAGTGGTTGTTGTAGTGGTCGTCCCGCCGGGCGTGAGAGTTGTTGTAGTTGTTCCTTCGGGGACAGGAGTGATATCTGTCTTAGGTTCGACCTTAGTTTCAACTGGAGGAACGACTGCGGGATCGGTTTTTGCTGGCGATTCTGTTTTGACAAGAGTTTTTGTAACAGCCGAACCATCGGCCTTGCGAACCAGGGAAAGAGAAATGAAAGCGCGAGCTGTTGAGGGTGCCTCGACGCGATAGGCGATTGCAGTGCCATCGGCGGCTTTTACTGTTTCAACAACTTTGAGTTCAGTGCCTGGAGGAAGTTCTGCATCGAGCAGGCCCTTCCAGCTCTTGCTGAATTCGTATCCAGCTCCAAATTGTGCAGCACGCAACTTGGAGCCCTTGTTAAGTTTGGCAGAGTTTGCGACAGGATCGAAATCGGCATCTTCTGCGCGAATGAATGCTGAGGCTCCTGCGGGATAGGCGACGCGCAGTCCAGTTTGACCTTCGCCATCGACAAGAAGCGTTGTGCCTTTTGTAACTAGTGCAACGCGATAGGCTTGCGAAAGATCGGCACAACGCAAATCGCCTTTATCAGTTGCAACAGTGACGCTGTACGGCTCAACCGACTTCACTTGACCAAGCGCGGAAGTAGCGATCGCGGCGATGCCTGAAGCGAGAACGAGGATTGAGGGAATACGGAATTTTGCAAGAGCCATGTTCAACTCCATTTGTGTGCTGGGGGATCCATCCCGAAGCTTTGCGAGTGAGTTTATGCAGGTAGGTGGCAGCTGGGGTAGCAGGAGACAGGGCGACTAATTGGGAAGAAGCGTGTCAAGAAAAGAGGAGTTGCGCGTACTCGATTTGCAATAAGGAACCGGCAAAGAAGCATACTCAGGGTGCCAAAAAGTTGAGTCAGAGTGCCAGGCACTCTGGCACTCTGTGGTTTTTGAGTCTTGAACCTTTATATTATCGGACAATCCAGCGCGATTTGATTGGTTGTTGGATAGTTGAGAATTGGGTTTGGTGCGGTTCATCCGTACACGATACTTACATCAAGGGTGATTGTCAAGTGGAAAAACCAAAATTCATGCGCAATGAAGCGCAGTGAAGTCAATGTCTCACTAGAGAGAGGGTGTGGCTTCAGTACAAAAAGTAGAACAAAGGCACATCGGCGAGAATGCCTCACCCTTACCCACAAGTCGGAGGTTGATTGAGGGCTTCGGCGTACTCGACCATTTGGATGTAGTCGTACCACCCGTTCCAGATCGCTTTCCATCCTGGTCGTCCATCGTTCTTTCGCCCGATGTATCCGCC
>SXOY01000051.1 GCA_005776545.1 Planctomycetia bacterium
AGCTTGCGACCAACGAAACCCAATGCTCCCGCTCGTCCCCGCCACGTACACCCCGTCGCGAGAAATCCCACTGCCGTAGTTGGTCGGGAATCCGATCACGGCGGGAATCGCCGTTACTCCCCCCGAAAGTGTCCAGCGATACGCCCCCGAGGGTCCGCCCTGCCAGCCATACCCACCCGAAACAGCGGTCCCATCCGCGCTCGAGCCGGTTACCACCACCCCCAGCGACCCCGCCGGCGGCACATAAGTATGTATTACCTGAGCCTGCACATGCGCGGCGACCAATGCGATAGCGGCTAAAAACGCTGAAACTTTCGAACGCATGAGGTTGCTCCGTTTCGTCCTACCTGTGAGTTATACCGTCTAGACTTCCAAGTTGCACCCGAAATCTTGCACCCTGATTCATTTGATTAGACAACTTTTGCATCGGATCCACAATCTATGTCCCTGCGGCCCCAAAACCAGCCCGATAAGCCCCCAACCCCCCCGACCGGCCTTAAATGGGTCTTCCGCATCTGCATCACCATTTTCCTGCTTCCCTTCCTTGGCGTCGGGCTTTCACTTGTTGCCGGTGGTGGGTTTGCGGGTTCCCGAGGCGGACTCCTCGCGGGATTTGGCGCATTTGGGGTCGTCGTCGGATTAGCTTTTCTCGCGATCCCAGTTCTCATGCTCTTCGTAATCTGGACATCAGACTTCAAGCAACCCGCAAAATTCGACCGCACCCCAATCGAGCCTCCGGAAAATCCCACCCAACACACCGCAAGCCCCATGCGATCGTGCAACTACTGCAAGCGGCCCCGCCCCGCCACGGAGCCAACCTGCCCAGCCTGCGGCGCTTCGTAACTGCCACTGCACAACAATGCTCATCGCGTCGCGCGCGAGTTCTCGCAAACGCTCTGTCTGCACAGTCGCTTGATGGCAGGCGTATCTCGCTCACAAATCACTTTTTGTTCAATTTCGCAACGCAAATCGAGCACCGAAATAGCACATGCACTGGCTCAAGACGATCGAAGGTCCCGGCGGCCAGTCGGTTTCAAAACTCAAGAACAGCCCACCCACCAGGCCCAGCAATGCGAACGCGAAACTGGCAATGAGAACAGGCCGCGAGCGAGATGACACTACTAACGCAGCAGCGCCGGGCAACACAAGCATCGCCGTCGCAAGCACAACGCCCGCAAGTTTCATCGCCGTCACCGTGGTGATCGCAAGCAACGTGAGCAGGAGCAACTGCATGAATCGCGTATTGATCCCCAATGACGCCGCGATCTTCGCATCAAACGCCCACAACGTGAGCGGGCGGCGAAACCAGAACAATGTCGCCAGCACAAACACCGCTACCGCCAGCGCGATCCATGCATCCGGCCATGACACCGCCAGCAAATTGCCAAACAGTACCGACTCCCAGGATACTCCCGAAACAATCCGTTTTGAATATGCAACGTTAAGTAGGATCGCGCCCAGTGCCATCGATGCAACCAGAATAATCCCGATCGCAGTGTCAGCGTGGGTGTTCCCTTTGCGCGAGAGATGCCCGATGAACATCGCCGCTGCCAGGCAAAACGCAAGCACAACACCAAACTGCCCCAGCGAAAGCCCAATTCCCGCGCCGGTTCCAGACAACAGTCCGAGCATCGCCGCGACGCCAATGCCGCCAAATGCCGCGTGCGAAATGCCCTGCCCAATGAAACTCAGGCGTTTCAGAACGACGAGCACGCTCAAGAACGCACACATCGCCGCAACCGCAAGCCCCGCAATAATCGGCGGCCAGAACAACGCAGCGCTTTCCCCTGTAAGAAAATTCCACGTGTTCATGTTGAACTCCCGTGGCGGTGCGTCGGGTCCGTGCAACTCTTGGCAGCATGCGCATCAACATGCAAGTCACCAAATATCGATGCCATGTCGTGACGAAACACTTCGGCGAGAACTGCCGGCGTTAGACCCTCCGGAGTTCCGTGCGAGTGAAGCGTGCGGGCCAGACATGCAACCCGATCGCAACCGGCGGCAATAGTGCGAATGTCGTGACTGACCACGATGATCGTGAGTTTGAGTTCGCGCGAGAGACGTTCAAGCAGATCCGCAAACTGCTTCTGGCCAGCGACGTCAATGCCGACCGTTGGCTCATCAAGCAGCAGCAACTTGGGATGCATGACAATCGCACGAGCAATTGCAATCCGCTGCAATTGTCCGCCCGAGAGCTTTCCGATTGGGTGATCAGCAAACTCAGTCGCCCCCACCACTTCAAGAGCCTGGTCCGCAGCGGCCTTTGCCTTCGGCGACAGTCCTGAAAAAGGCGACAACGCCGAGGTCATGGTCAATTCCACTACTTCGCGGGCTGAAAGCGGAAAACCAAGCTCAGCCTCCGATTTCTGCGGCACATATCCAATACGCCGATTGGCGCGAGCAACTTTCGGATCATCACCAAAGACGCGAATTGTGCCCGTGTGCCCCGTGAGCAATCCAAGCGCGAGATTGATAAGAGTTGATTTACCGCCGCCATTTGGGCCAAGAATGCCCAGTCGCTCGCCGACCTCAACGCGAAGCGTAACGTTTTCGACCGCAGGCAATCGATCCGCGGAATAGCCAAACGAGACATTGAAAAATTCAACCGCAGCAGGCCCTGCGACGAAGTCGCTGGCCCTGGTCGCACCCACACTCAAAGAAACAGGTTTCACTTGGTCGCGTTCTCCGACGGCGGCGTATCACTCAGACCTTTGACAAGCTCCTGAAGATTAGTTTCCATGAGCTTAAACCAGTCGCCATCGCCAAGTGGATCAAGATGACCCAGTCGGACCTTGGCAGTCTCGGCAATCCGCTGTGCAGCTTTGGCGTTGAACTGTGGCTCGACAAAAATGGTTTTGACATTCTGCTCGCGTATCGCCCTGATCACTTCATCAAGCTGGCCCGGAGTTGGCTCAGCGCTTTCAAAATGACGAATGACTTCGGCGATCTTAATGTCATATCGAGCAGCAAGACGCCCAAACGCGGCATGATGCGTAACAATCGACCGCCCCCTAAATGGAGCAAGTTCAACCTGAAACCGCTCATGCAACGCATCGACCATTTTCAAAGTCGCGGCGACCTTGTCATCAATCTCCTTATCCACACCTGCCCACTCAGCACCGCGTCGAGCAACTGCATGCTTCATCGCATCTGCGAGGTGTGGGATGCACTGCCGTACCAATACAGGATCAAGCCAAATGTGGACATCGGGCGCTTCATGCTCATCGTGATCGTGACCATGATGATCGCCTTTTTCATCAGCCTTGTGATCGTGTGGCTTTGGTGAATCGTCCACTTTCTGTAGCCCGAGCACTTCGCCAAGCACAACAACCCTTCGGCGTTCGCTCGATCCTTTGGCAAGGAATTTGGCAACTCCTGGCTCTAGCCCCATTCCGACATAGGCAACCACATCACAATCGCCGAGCGCTTTCATATCGCTAGGTCTGAACTCGTACCCGTGCTCAGACTGACCAGGCTGCATCAACCCAGTGACCTTGACTCCATCTGGCGCGATTGACTGCATCAACCCAACCAGCGGCGGAATCGTGACGATGACGCGAATCTCAGAGCGTGATGTAACCGCCCGCGTCTCAGGTTCAGGTGCAGCACTCGCAACCGATACCCCCGCCAACCCCGCGGCGACGAAAACCGCAATTACAAGCGACCCACTTGGATTTCTGAACAGCGACATAACTCACCTCGTTCTAGCAGTAATCCGCTAATGAGAATACGCTCTCAAGAAGGATCGGTTCAATCGGGCGAACGAAATTGCTGAAATTCATCCTCACAAATTGCAAACAAATTAGCTTGCCGACAGTGCGATGCGTTTCTACACTCCCGCCCCATGATCGACCTCAAAGCACTGCGTGAAAATCCTGAGAAGTACAAAGCCGGAGCCGCCAAAAAGCGGATTTCTGTAAATATCGAACGCCTGCTCGAGCTTGAAGCCAAGAAGCGTGCGTCGATGACGGAAATGGAAAACATCCGAGCTGCCCAGCGCCAGATCGAAAAAGAGTCTGGACCACAAATTGGCAGGCTCGCAGGCGCAATCAAAAAAGCTGAAGGTGCTGAGAAAGCGAAACTGGAAGCAGAGCTTGATGAACTCAAGACCAAACCCGCGGCCCTGAAAGCCCAGGTGTCTGAACGCGAAGCGTTGATCCAAAGCCTTGAGCCAGAAATCAATTCGATCCTGCTTGAGTGTCCAATGCCGCCGGATGAGGATGTTCCGGTCGGCGCCGGGAGCGATGACAACATTGAAATCTCGCGATGGAATCCCTCGTGGTTTGATGTGTCCAAATCGTTTGAAGCAAACAAGGGATTCAAGCCCAAGGGACATCTTGAACTGGTTGAGAAACTCAAACTCGCAGACTTTGGCCGCGGCGTAAAGCTTGGCGGCACGCGTCACTACATCCTCACAGGCGACGGTATGCGATTGCAGCAGGCCGTCTTGCGTTTCGCAATCGACTTCATGATTGAGAAATATGGCTTCTCGCCCATGTATGTTCCAGTGATCGTCCGCGAAGAAACCATGCTCGGCACCGGCTTCTTCCCGCAGGGGCGTGAACAGGCGTACATGGTGGAGGAATCCAAGCGTGGCGGCGGGCACGACCTGTTCCTCACAGGTACAGGCGAAGTTGGACTCATGGGAATTCACATGGATGAAATCCTTGATGAATCTCAGTTGCCACTGAAGTACTGCACGGTTTCAACCTGTTTCCGGCGTGAAGCGGGCGCAGCAGGCAAAGACACCGCAGGTTTATATCGCATTCACCAGTTTGAAAAAGTTGAACAAGTGGTGATCTGCAAAGCTGATGAAGCCGAGAGCCGCAAGTGGCACAAAGACATGATCAGCTATGTGCAGGCTCTGCTTCAAACGCTTGAACTGCCACACCGGTTGCTGCAATGCTGCACAGGCGACCTTGGACCAAAGAACGCGGACATGGTAGATATTGAAAGCTGGATGCCAAGTCGCGGCGATGTGAAAGATGGCGCACCGACCGGCGCGTATGGCGAGACTCACTCGGCCTCACGTCTGTACGACTATCAGTGCCGTCGCTTGAATATCAGATATCGTTCGGGAGAAAAAGGAACCGTTGTCTGTCACTCATTGAACAACACGGTGATCGCCAGCCCGCGCGTCCTGATTCCAATTCTGGAAATGTACCAAAACGCAGATGGCACTGTGACGGTTCCTAGGGCTTTGAGGCCATACATGGGCGGCAAAGAGCAAATTGGCTGAAACCGCGACGGAGTTTGATGAACTCTCGCCTTTTGCAGGTCGATAAATGACTCGCAATGCGTAAATTCATCACCGTAGTTTCAGGGCTTCCACGATCAGGCACAAGCATGGCGATGCAAATGATCGCCTCTGGCGGGATCGAGCCTTTGACTGATTCGCTGCGAACTCCTGACGCTGACAACCCGCGCGGCTACTACGAGTTTGAACGCGTGAAGCAACTGAAGACTGATAAGGCCTGGGTTGGTGATGCAGTTGGAAAAGTCGTGAAAGTGATTCACATGCTCCTTCCGGAACTGCCGGAAGACCGTGAGTATCGCGTGGTCTTCATGGATCGCAGCTTGCAAGAGGTTGTCGCCAGCCAGACAGCGATGTTGTCCAGAAACGCAAAATCTGGCGCTTCGATCTCGCCCGAACGGCTCAAGGCAGTCTTCGAAGCTCAACTTAAGACCGTGAACGCATGGCTTGCAAATCGGCCACAGTTCAAGATCCTGCACGTGCCACATGCGGAGATGATTCGCGACACTGCAACTCAGGCGAATGCGATCAACAACTTCCTCGGCAACGATCTGAATCTAAACTCGATGCTCGGCGTGGTAGATCCAAATCTGCATCGCAACAAATGCTGATACCAAAATAGTTTTCAGCGGAATTCAAGCTGGTTTCTGGCTGCAAACGCCCGTGGCCCAAAGGCGACCTCTCGTCGCGGCTGGCTTAACTGAACCAACTCTCTCACCTTTGCATCATGCTTCAATCTCAACTCTGCGTTGCCGGTTTTCTGCCCGCACAGAAAGATGAACCGATGCGCGTCCAGATGCTTTGGTTCGTATTGCACGGCAAATTGACACGACCGTATTGAATTCTCCCAATCGCCGAACCAGGCGAGTGCCGCGCCGAGCAGATAGTGTGCCTCCACGAGGGCCTGATTCAGTTCAAGTGCGTCCAATGCGTGCCCAGCAGCCTCTTCGAAATTCCCCAGTCCCAATTGAACGCGGGCAAGCCCGATATGCACAGCAGGATCCGATGAATCCAGGCCGAGTGCGGCATCATAATGCGTCTTGGCCCTCGCGAAATCGTCCAACGCGCATAGACAATCAGCGAGCCCAAGAGCAAGGTCAGGGCGTCTCCCTATCGCCATTTCAACAATCCCGATTTCCGCAGCACCCTGCCGTTCGCGCCCTGACATGCCAAGAGCACCCGCGAGCAGAATTCTCGCCTCCACGCTCGCAGAATCGTGATTGAGGAACTCCTGAAGCACCAAAGCAGCGCCAGCAAAATCTCCCACCGCGTACAGGCATTGCCCCAGATTCAAGGCGTACCGCGGCTCAGCAGGTCTTGCTTTTGTCAGTGTGCGAAGTACTTCCGCCGCCTGAGCGTGCCGCTGGGTTGTCATCAGTACCACCGCAAGGTTAAACCTGCTCTCGCGGCTTACAAGGTCCAATTGACCCTGCACATCTCCTGGGAGGGCGGCCATGTATCCCAGATCTATAAGCTGTTTGATCGCGTCTACCGCTTCAAATGGATCCTGCCGCAAATCCGCAGGATGCAGACCCGCTTCACCATCAATCACATCCCAGCTGCCAACCTTTGTCGGAGCGCTCTTTGAAGTTAGTGACTCGCACAACACTCTACCATCAAAGTCCTCACCGGCCGGCAATCCGAGCAGTGCCAACGCCGTCGGAGCAATGTCGAGAATTGATGGAAGCGAAGGATGCGCACCGGCTTGAATTCCCGGACCCGCCATCGCGATAATGCCAAGCGGACGATGCCAGCTAGATTCCAACTCCGCACGCCGCTCAGGCGGAAGATCAACCAGGACCGGACGCAACTTTCCGGAATGAAAACCGTGATCAGATTCCAGCACAACCGTGACATCCGGCCCCGCGGCTTTCATAAGTCTCCCGAGACTCTCATCATGCCATTGATACACATTCTCCATGACGTTTCCAAACGCGAGAACATCCTCTTCAGACACGTGGTCCATGCGTGGCGGCACATATTGCATGAAATAGTGTCCTACCGTATCAATCGCATCAAAAAACACCATGGTGCAATCCCATGGTGCACTATTCATCGCGTCAATAGCGGTTTGCTCGATACTCGTCGCATACGCCATGAGTTTACATAGCGTGGCGAGTCGTGGCTCGTGTGCCGCAAGAGTCGCAGCAGCCGGAGCGAGTCTTTTCAATTGCTGCCGCGAGAAGCTCAAAGCCCGTTGCCGTGACTCTGCAACGTGCATCGCCAACTGCGGTGGATGCACAACCCCCGATGGCAGCGCCCATGCTGCGGTTGCATCGGTCGGTTCTCCTTCCTGCAACATATTCGAGACTACTGATCCTCGTATCGATTCGGCGGGGTGCGTTGCATACCAACCGATAACGTGTGTGGTGAGCTGGTTCTGAGACAAAATATTCCACAGCGCCTTAGTTCGGCGCGATGTACTGGATGACAGCCTCAAGCCCGCCCCATCGGGACGCGGCTCGACAAAATTCAAGATTCCGTGCTTATCTGCGGTCTTCCCAGTAGCAATTGATGTCCATAAAAGTGGAGACAGCTTTGGTTCAAGCGTGCGTAGATCGCCGCGGCAGCCCCGCTCAACCAGCATGCGAAGGTTGGGCAACTTGCCGCATGCAAGCAGAGGATCGATGAACGTCCAGTCCGCAGCGTCCCAACCGATCACCAGTAGTTTTTTTGCGAGCCGTTGTGCCATTGACCATAATACACCGCCGGGAAAAACAGCGCGGGCGGTCCAGAAGAACCGCCCGCGCAACAACTGTACTTTCAGAATTCAACGCGACTTATGCGCGACGGCGGCGAGCAACCATGCCGCCAGCGAGTCCGAACAAAGCAAGCGATGCCGGAGCAGGAACCATGCCCGCATTAAGGCCAGCGCCAGAATTCTCATAGGCGTAATCTACGATTGAGCGTTGTGTGACAGTCGCTCCCACGCCGATGCGAACCCAGCCGAACCGCACAGCAGCTGCCGAATCCAGGAAAACCACGCCGAGGAGGTTGTCAGAGTTCAGGTCCCATTCGCCCGCGTTCGCCCCGAAGACGGCTGTGTTGTTCGCGGTGTTGAAGCTGCCAGAGGCATCGATCAACTGACCGAGATCAAGATTGCCAGCAGCGCCGGTGACGCCGCTATAGCGCATATAACCGTTGCCAGCGGTATTGAAGAACTGGAGGTTGGTTGAGCCCCATGGATTAATATCCCAACCCGGAGCCGCTGCAGGACTGGTCGAATTCGCGCCAGTCTGGAGATTCAGGTACACGCCGGCAGTGGTCGCGGGGATCGTGATGTTCACGATACCGCTGTACACAACTTCTGCGTTCGCGGCTTGTGTTGCGCCAACAACGGCGATCGCTGCGGCGGCTACAAAGTGCTTGTTCAAACGATTTGAAAGCATGGTCATCTAATTCTCTCACTTCTTGATTTGGCTCCACATCGGAGCGATACTCGACTGGAAGCCA
>SXOY01000052.1 GCA_005776545.1 Planctomycetia bacterium
GCAACCTTTGTTGTAAAAATAGATGGGAATCCCAGCAAGGTTGATGGCGCATCAATCTTGGCTGCGTCAAAAACACCGGCGAAACTTCCAGCCGATGCGCCTCGTGCAATTCCTGCTGTCTCAAAGCCCGCAGCTGGCAAACCGACGGTATCAGGCACACCCGCCGCAACCAAGCCAGCAGCCAAGAAACCTGCGAAAGATGCTTCTGGTAGTTCGTTTGGATTACCACCACTCACCAGTGATCCAGGTGATAGCAGCGTGGCAGATTTTGATTTCAGTGATGACGAGAAAGACATGCCCAAACTCTGAGATCACTCAGTTTTGGGTGCGTCTTTGGGTGAACTCTTTGTCTGCGGAACCTTGATGTTGGTGCCACAATTGCGACACCGAACAGTCTTGCCGCGTGCTGACATTGGCACCGACAAGATTCGGCGACACGTCAGACTTGGGCACATGATTCTTACCGCACCGTTAGTCATTGGCTCCCCTGCAATACTCCGTATCGGGTCAATAAACGCGCGTCTTTACCGAGACTCCCGAACTCCTCTCTAAACAGCCCACCAGGATTCTCTAAATGGGATGCTGTTTGGGGTTTCCGCGTGTCACCTGTTCGACATTTCAGCCAAATCAAGACTATGGTGACGCAAACAGCCAGCGTCCGCGCTTGAGTTATCGCGGCACTTTGCTTGCGCTTTGGTGGAAAGAACACGATGGCACAAAGTCAGACAGCAAATAAGACAGATAGTCAGACAGGTCATGCAACCGCGGTCGTCGGACTTCAATGGGGAGACGAGGGCAAAGGCAAATTTGTAGACCTGCTCGCCGCGGACCACGATGCGGTGGTCCGATATAATGGTGGTGCCAACGCCGGACACTCGGTGGTTGTAAACGGGCAGCGGTTCAGCCTGCACCTCATGCCATCGGGGATTCTCTACCCGGGAAAACTCGCAGTTGTTGGCAATGGTGTTGTCGTAGATCCCGACAAGTTGCTACAGGAGATTGATGGGCTGGCAGCCAAGGGCGTGAATACCTCCGGACTGGTGGTTTCAAATCGCGCCCATGTAGTGATGCCGTATCACAAAGCTGAAGATGAAGCACGCGAAGAACTGATGAAAGCAAAGCGCGCGGCTCAAGCGGGGTCGGGTGCACTCAGCGAAATTGGCACAACGAGGCGCGGAATTGGCCCTTGCTATGCCGAGAAGATTCAGCGCGCGATGGCGATTCGAATTGGCGACCTTCTCAAGCCCGCCATTCTCAAGGAACGAGTCGAGCTTGCGTGTGAAGCCAAACGTCACATGTTCCATGGATTGGTCACTTCGCCGGACTCGTTTGATGCGTCGAAAGTGCTTGCGCAGGCAACTGCAGCTGGTGAACGCCTGCGTCCAGCGATCAAAGACACGACCTATTTGTTGCATGGGCTATTGGCCGACGGCAAGCGGATTTTGTTTGAAGGCGCCAATGGGACGCTGCTCGATGTTGATCATGGAACGTATCCATTTGTCACAAGTTCATCGACGGGCGTTGCCGGAATTGGTTCAGGAACTGGTGTTCCGGTCCAGCGACTTGGGCGAGTGTTGGGGATCATGAAGGCTTATTCAACACGAGTTGGTTCAGGCCCGTTGCCAACCGAACTGTTTGACGAAGCGGGAAATCGCATTCGCGAACGTGGCCGCGAATATGGCACAACCACCGGCCGTCCGCGGCGTGTGGGCTGGCTTGATCTGGTCGCAACCAAGTATGCAACCATGATCAATGGGACAACCGGTCTCGCACTGACAATGCTCGATGTCCTTGCAGGATTTGATGAAATCAAAGTGTGTACGGCCTATGAAATCGCCGGACATCGGACAGAACAATTTGTTGCTGACGGCGTAGAACTTTCGAGTGCTAAGCCCGTTTTCGAAACTCTCAAGGGGTTCAGTGAAGACATTGGATCGGCTCGCAGGATGAGCGACCTGCCTGCTGCTGCGAGAGGGTTTGTTGATTTCCTTCAGGAACGCATCGGCGTGAAAGCTGATTTTGTCAGTGTCGGGCCGGGTAGAGAACAGACGATCCAGCAGTAACAGGAGCATTGAGTGGAAGCCGCCGCGACATTACCAGTTTCTTACGCGAATGATCCATCGGCCCTTGAAGTCGTTGCGCGAATGAAGCGGGTGTGTCACAAGGCTGACCCGCTCAATCTGCTTCCGGATGTTCATCCCGAGCGGATTCCGCGGCACATCGCGTTCATAATGGATGGTAACGGTCGCTGGGCACAGGAGCGAGGGTTCCCGCGTATCTTTGGTCATCGCAACGGCGCGGCGGCGGTACGAACGACAGTTGAAGAATGCGGAAGGCTCGGTGTTGAGTGCGTCACGCTTTACTCATTCTCGATGGAAAACTGGCGGCGCCCGCAGCTTGAAATTGATGCGTTGATGGCCATGTGCCTGATGTACGTCGAGGGCGAGCGAGAAGCTTTCATCCGCGAACGCATCCGGTTCAAAGTACTCGGGCAGCGCGAGGGGTTGCCGCAGGAAGTGATCGATGCGATTGATCGCACCGAAGAGGCAACGGCAAATCTGGGCGGGCCGACGCTGTGTATCGCCTTGAATTACGGCGCTCGTGCTGAGATTATCGCCGCGACACAGAAGATTGCGGCTCGCGCGAGACTCGGAGAAATTGATCCGGCGATGATTGATGAGGACATGATTTCCGCAAACCTCACAACTGCTGGTGTGCCTGATCCTGACTTGCTTGTGCGGACGGCGGGCGAGCAGCGGATCAGTAACTTTCTGCTTTGGCAATTGTCGTACGCGGAGTTGTATTTCACACCGGTCTACTGGCCCGATTTCACCATTCCGGAACTTCACAAAGCCATACGCGCATTTGCCTCACGTTCTCGCCGCTTTGGCGGCCTGGAAGTGGGAACGGCCGCAACATGAAAGCACGGCTGCTGCTTGGCCCAGTCTTGATTCTCGCTCTGATCGCCGCGATCTGGGGCGATGATCGATTGGACTCTGCGCCCGTCCCTGCGTTCATTTCATCGCGCTGGCCGGAATTGACGACCTTTCCGCCCGGCACGTTGATGTTCATCATCTGCTTTGTGCTTGCGATCATCGCCGCACGTGAGCTTGCCGTGTTCCTGCGGAAGAAGGGGATTGCTACTTCGCGGCGTGTGATGGTCTTCGCAGCGGGATTGGGAATGATCGTCAGTTGCCTTGTTCCCGACAGTGTCTCTGGTCCGGTCGCGATTGCAATTGAGTCTACTGCCGCGGCGTTTCTGCTGGTCTTGTCACTGGCGTATTTCTCCCGCAAGAAGAACACCGAGGGTGTGATTGCTGGCGCGGGTGGCGTACTGCTTGCGTATGTCTATCTCGGCATCATGTTTGGGTTCCTGCTCGCGATTCGCCGAGAGCACTCCGCCTGGGTAGTGCTGTGGGTGCTTGCGGTGACAAAGGTCTGTGATATCGGCGCATACTTCACGGGCAAGGCGATCGGCCGCCACAAACTCATTCCCTGGCTGAGTCCGGGTAAGACCTGGGAAGGCTTGATTGGCGGCGTGATCTGCTCTGCGGCGGTCGCAGTCGGCGGTGTGGCTCTGTTGCGTTCGTGCGGCATTAGCATCGGGCTAACCGGTGCTCTCGCGGCAGGTGTTGGAGCGGTCTTTGGAGCGGTGGGGCAGTTTGGTGATTTGCTGGAATCACTTATGAAGCGGGATGCCGGGGAAAAGGACTCAGGCAAAGGAGTTCCGGGCTTTGGCGGCGTCCTGGATATTCTCGATTCACCCATCATGGTCGCACCTGTGGCATTCTGGGTATTGATCTGGGCAAATTCGTAGACATTGCTGCTTTGGTCGCGCTATCCTACAGCAGGTCCTTTCCGTGGTCTGGGAGCTATTGAGAATGAGCGTCACCGCCAAGCTGGTTAAAGTTTTTTTGGTTGACAATCAACTACGAGGCCTCAAAGGCAGGCTGAACGCATCCGAGCAGGTGCTGAGCGATCAGGGAAAGCTGGCCGGTGAACTTGAGACTGAACGCAAGACACTCGACGCATTGCTGAAGATCACCCAGGCTCAGGCCGCGAACTTCGAAGGCGAAACCAAGCGGCTGGATGAGCGGATCGAAAAGATCAAAGAGCAGATGAATGTCGCCGATACGCAGAAGGTGTACCAGGCATTCCTGACCGAGGTCAACACCTTCAAGCTCGATCGCGATAAGGCGGAGACATCCGCGATTGAACTCCTCTCCAAGATCGATGGGTATAAGAAACAACTGGAAGCGGTGGAAGTGAAACGGGCCGAACGCGAGAAAATGGCCACCGTCGCCCGCGGCAATCGCGACCAGCGTGCGGAAGAAATCAAGAGCAAGGTCGAGTCGCTTACGACCGAGCGCGCCACACTCGCCACCGAAGTCCCCGCCGATGTGCTCAAGGAATACGAACGCACATTCAAACAACGCGGCGAAGACACCGTCGCCCTCATCGAAATGCAAAGCCGCAAAGATATGGAATTCATCTGCGCTGGCTGCATGATGCACATCCCGGTGGACACGATCAACGGCTTGCTCGCCTCCGGCAAGATCACCCGCTGCTCAAGTTGCCACTGCTATTTGTATGTCGCGGACGAACTGGCAAAGACCTTGTCAGAGCCAGCACCCAAAGGCCGCGGCAAGAAGGCCGCAGAGTCGCTGTAAAGTGACACCGCCTCACA
>SXOY01000053.1 GCA_005776545.1 Planctomycetia bacterium
GCCGTGCCGCCAGCGTGCGGGGATTGCAGACTTCGGCGGCGTAAACAGGGTTTCTTTTCAGACCTTTCAAACCCCTGCCTCGGCGGGGGTTTTTCATTGATGGAACCAAAATGCGGTATGATGCGAATCTGGTAGAACCACCTGTGCTTTCTGTGGGCATATGGAGGGGGAGCAGAAGGACTCTGCGGTTTTGGTTTTGAAGTCGGATGGGGGCTCTATGTTGCGATTTTCTTGTGTAAGGTGTGTTCTTGCCGCGTTTGTAGCGGCGAGTTTCTGCATAGGAAATCCGAGTTACGCGCGACAGAATTGTGAACCTATATGGCTTCCTGGTTCGGCAATGAGCGGCGTGAGTGACTGGGTGTACGACCTTGCTCGAATGCCCAACGGAGATCTACTTGCCGGTGGAAAGTTCCAGATTGCCGGTGGCGTTCGGGTGAACAGGATTGCTCGGTTTGACGGTGTACGTTGGCACGCGCTTGGAAGCGGACTCAACATGGAGGTATACGGCGTGACCGTGGCGCCCAACGGTGAAGTCTATGTATGCGGTGACTTTAGCATGGCCGGTGGAGTTCCGGCAGCACGAGTTGCTCGATGGGATGGCGCCAACTGGTTTGCCTTGGGTTCGGGAATTCCGGGTGCCATCTTTTACACATCGCCAACTTGCATTGAAGCTCTTCCAACGGGTGAGATTGTCGTCGGTGGCGGATTCAGCCAGGCCGGTGGCGTCCCCGCGAGGCGAGTGGCAGTGTGGAATGGCGCTAGCTGGCGTGCACTTGGAAATGGAATTTATGGCGATGGATCGTCGGCATTTGTGAACGCACTTTGCGTGCTGCCAGATGGCTCGCTGCTCGCGGGTGGATCGCAACATCCGTACATGTCGAGGTGGGACGGGCAGCAGTGGACCGAATTGGGGATCACGTTCAACCGACTGGGATCTGTGTTTGACATTGAACGGATGAGTGATGGGAGGGTTTACGTTTGTTCGAGGGGCGCCGGCGCAGGATACGTCGGGCCATTGTCAATGTGGAACGGGACACAATGGTCATCGGTCGCTCCACAGGTTAATATCGGTTCCACTGGCGGCATGTATGCGGTCAAGACTCTCAGCGATGGTTCAAAAATCATCGGTGGTGTCGGAATGGGGCTGTCGAACGGAGGCACATCCATTTGGAAGAGCATTCTCAAATGGGATCAAGGCATTGTGCAAGTGTTGGAACCCGATCTTGAAGGTCCATTTCTAAATCGTCGCGTGGGTCCGGCAAGCAGCGCGTTGGTGGAAAATTCGATAACGGAGCTTGAATTTGGGCCACATGGAAGACTCTTTGCAGGTGGCGGTTATCACAATACAGCAAGTGGTCCAGTTTTTGCCATGCTTAACGATCGAGGTTGGACGCGCGAGACCGAGGCACCAGACAAGTGGGTAAGCAAGATCGTTCCCCTTCGCTATGGGGGGGCACTCATGTGCGGAGGATTCGCGAGTATTGGGGGCGCACCTGCTCATATGGTCGCGCGGTTCGATGGTGCACAATGGCAAGAGTTTGGGACCGGATTGATTACGGCAGGAGAGAATGAAAATCAGCCCGGTGATTGTCTTGATGTGATTCAGCTTAGAGATGGAAGTGTCATTGCCACCGGTACATTCACACTCGCGGGCGGCATAGCTGCCAACCGAATCGCGCGATGGGATGGTGTGAGGTGGTCGCCAATGGGCGCAGGACTGGATCACTATGGGTGGGCGCTGCTTGAACTGGCGAACGGCGATGTTCTCGTTGCCGGCAGTTTTCGTATGGCGGGCGCTGTTTCAACGCGGGGAATCGCAAAATGGAATGGAGAATCCTGGGAGGCGGTCGGCGGCGGTGTATCTGGAGTCGGGGTTTGTCTTATTCATGATAGTGACGGAAGCGTGCTTTTGGGCGGCGACTTTCTGACTGCTGGGGGAGTTCCGGCGCGCAACATTGCACGGTGGAACGGTGAATCATGGTCTCCCGTGGGTGATGGATTTAATGGACAAGTGAATTCTCTCCTCAAGCGAAGTGATGGGACACTCCTAGCCGGGGGTTCGTTTACGCAGTCTGGTGCTCGCACAATCAATCGTGTTGCGATGTTTGTAGGCGAACAGTGGACGCCAATGGTCGATGGACTCAACGCCGAGGTGTGGAGCCTGGCAGAAGATGTCAATGGCGATGTGCTGGCTGGCGGCAGGTTTGATTCCACTGGTAATACGCCGCTCGGTGGAATTGGCCTGGCTCGTTGGAATGGTTCGACGTGGGTGGGGGTGGCCAACGGTGTGGGTGGAGTGAGTCAACTAACAGCCACATTCTCAGTGCCTCCGACTGTGCTCACGGTCGGAGTGCTTGCCAACGGTGAGATCTGGGCCGGAGGCACTTTTCTGTGGGCGGGCAGCCCTTCAAATGACTCGGTAAACCTCGCAAGACTGTCGATTCCTCAAGTGCGAGTGCTGTCTGGTCCAACCGATGCTGCGATCTGTCGCGGCGGGTCCGCTGGTTTCTCGGTCGTTGTTGGGGGACTTGGTGTGACACAATATCAGTGGCAAGTACAAGATCCAGTTCGAGGATGGCTGCCGCTCGAGGATGGAAATGGCAACATGCATGGCGGCGGCGGGTCATTTGTTGTGCATGGCGCCTGGACTTCCAGTCTTCATGTCAGCGGCTTGGCTGACCAATCAAATGATTTTCCGCTGTGGCCCAGTTACACATTTCGATGCGTGGTGAAGAATGATTGCAACGAGACCATGAGCGGCCTAGCCCGCATAGGAATGTGTTTGGCGGATTTCGATTGTGACTCGGCGATCACACATTTTGATTATCTTGACTTTGTCGTGGCGATCAGTACCGGAGACGCAGAAGCTGATTTCGATCGAAACGGCACGATCGACTACTTTGACTATCTGGCGTTTGTGGAAATGTTTGCTCAGGGATGTTGAGCCGATAATCGCAGTTTGCAAACGTGAGAATGTGTGTTATCCGAAGGGGTAAATACCCCAATGTTATGAATTTGCGGAGATTTGTGCGGTCATGCGGTGATGTTCGTATTGGCATGCCGAAATGGGTGCGGTCTGATGCATGCACTCCCCTGAAAACGGCGGAGGTGAGGCGCTTGCGTGAGCGGTGTGAGCGTGCGTCCATTTGCCAAATCAAATAAGGAGAGAAAATGACTCGATTCATGCACGTAATTGTCAGCGCGGTCGGGCTTGTGTTATCAACTGCTTCGGCGTCAGCGCAAGACATGGCACGACCTTCAAGCGTTCGGTTCGCGGCGAACGAGTGGACATTTGTACCGGTCGTCAAGAACACTGCTGGAATCTGGAGCTCCCCTGGAGTTCTTGCGCTGCGTGACAAAGACAATGTTGTTGGCGAAAACATTGTTGCGATCTGGTACGAATTTCCGGCGGCCGCGGGTGGGGTGTGGTCTGCGACCAGCTGGGTGTCGCAAGATCACTGGCAGGCGATTACACATACCAAGAACCGGTTTGCGATCAGCAGTGTGTATGACTTTGTGTGGCCAACAGATGACCCGATAGCTGCGCCAGTGAATCCCGAAGCACCCGAGCCGTATTTTCATGGTCTGTTTACTGTTGACCCGCTCGCCGGATTGCCAATTGACGAAAACCGCGATCAAGTGATTTCAACATTGACGGAACTTGGATATCAATCTGCGAGCGTCGCAGTCGAGCAGGTTGGACTGTGTGAAGGTGAAATGGTCCTTGATGCACTTGCGGCGACGGCGGTGCTCGCGGCTTCCACACCCACTCCAACTGCAACACTCGAAGCGGCCTTTGGTGCGGCCATTCCCGCATCGTGCGCTCAGATTGCTGCACCGGCGCCACTCACAGGGTTTGTGTCCGGAACAGAAGTACCGCTGCCAGGAATTCCACTTGGGCCCTGGAAGCGCGACTCTCGCCCGGCCTTTCCGCACGGAAACTGTGACCTGGCCACTCAATGCTGCTATGCGGCGCCGATCATATTTATATATAAACGCAAAGGTTTGCTTGGCCTTGAGTACATTGAATACTGCGAGGGCCTGCAAGTCTGGAACTGTCCCGGCGAGCCAGGTGTTCCCTGTCCCGCTGTACCAACGTGTCCAGCGCCAGAGGCAACTCCGGATCCATCAGTACCGGTCACCTGTGGCTATTCGTTCAACTGAACGGCGGCGAGGATTGAAGCAGCTTGGGAATCAAGGGCTGCCAACGAACCAACATTCTCAATTACCCAGCGGCAGCGGCGGCGTTTGTCTTCGATTGGAATCTGAGCGGCTTCGCGCTTGGCAAGGTCAGACTCGCTCCATCCGCGGTTCTTCACCCGCTCAATGCGTATCTCCCGCGGTGCATCGACGCAGATGACCGCATCGCACTCGGCATCGACGCCCGCCTCAAAAAGCAGCGGCGCATCGATGATAATTGCGGGTACGGATGTGCTGCGTGCGATCGTTGCCGCGCGCTCGGTTTTCAAGATTGGGTGGGTCAGACCTTCAAGTTGTTTGCGCTTCATTGGGTCGCTGAACACTTTGGCCGCAAGTTGTCCGCGATCGATCTGACCGCTCGAATCAAGCAGTTCATTTCCCCACCAGCCAACGATCGTTGCAATGACCTCTGGTCGTTTTAGAGCCTCTTTCGCGGCGAAGTCAGAGTCGAGTACCAGACATCCGCGGGCTTTGAAAGCCGCTGCCAATGTGCTTTTTCCTGCACCAATTGAACCAACAAGTCCCAGGACCGGCGGCTTGGGGCGAGAGTTCATGACTCTGCGAATGGAGTCAAGAACAAGTTGAGGATCGCCAACAGAATTCAGCACCGCTTCGATCCCCGCGCCCGTGCCAAGTCCGATTGTGCCCGCGCCGATCAGACGTTCGCGTATGCCGCGGAACTGCTCGAGATGCTGGATTTTTGAGAGCGGGATTTCCACAGCGCTGCGCCGAAATACGCCGCGACGGGTGATGATGCTGGTTCGTGAAAGAGTGAAGGTTGTGCAGTTCCAGGAGATGATTTCAAAGAGCAGGCGGGCGACAATGACACATCCAGCCCAAAGCAGTACACGGCGCGTGAGCGAAACGTCAGCTCCGCCAAGTTGCAATAACGCTACGAGTACACCGGCGAGCAGCGTGACTACACAAAGCCAGGGCAACGGACGCGCAATGATCGAAAGCAGCGAAGGCTTCAATGTCCAGATGACATCAGGGTTGTGCGTAGTTGTATCGCGAGCAGGCACCTACACCGCCTCGGGTTTGAGGACAGCAACAGATGGGTAATTGCGATAGAAATCGTCGTAATCCAGACCATATCCAACAACGAATTCATCCGGGATATCAAAGCCAACGTATTCAGTTTCTATTTCAATCTTGCGTCGCCAGGTTGGCTTGCGAAGCATGACGCACATGCGCAGGCTTGCTGGCTGGAGCTCTGCGATCGCATCGCGAATCACCGCGAGCGTCTGACCCGAATCGAGAATGTCATCCACAAC
>SXOY01000054.1 GCA_005776545.1 Planctomycetia bacterium
CACATAGTCCACCGCGCCAAGCAGCAGCAATATCAGCAACAACCAGATCACCAGATCGATCGTCATCGTTGCGATTTCTTTCATCGCCCCTGCCATCGTCAATGCCGGAAGCTCCGCAATCCGCGGCAGCAATTTCCACACGTACGACGCTCCCACCACAAACACCAGCGCGACCTTGAGCACGCTGACGCCACTCTTCCCCGCATTGGAAATCCCAAAGAGCTTCTGAATCCCGGCGATCGGATTGAGTTTGTCCAGATTCGGCATCAAGGGCTTAGTTGTCAGAATGAACCCAAACTGCCCCGCATGCGCCAGGTACGTTGCCACCATCGCAATCGCGAGAATCGGTGCCACCGCCCATGCACCATTCATCGCCAGTCGTGTCAGCGTCTCTTGAACTCCGCCAATGGTCAGCGAATTCCCAGCATCATTGAAGTCAAGTCCATACTTGAGCGAGCGCCCCATGCCATCCATCAATGGCCGCGAAAACACCTGCAATGTGATGCAGATGACCAGCAGCTGCGCCGCCGAAGCAAGGTCCATGCTCCGCGGCACTTCCCCTCGTCCGCGCGCGTCCTCAAGCCGCTTGCCGCTGGGTGCTTCAGTCTTGTCGCCCAAGTCCTCTGCCACAGATCAGTGCCCCCCTCTTGACCACGCCAACAACTCACGCAAAACCGCCGCAGATTCATCTCCTACAGCAATTCCCGTCGCACGCATGCTCACAATCAGGATCGCCATCGCCGCCACGATCTTCATGGTGAACCCAACGGTCATCACATTGAGTGCGGGCATCGTTCGCGACAGGAATCCAAACACCACCAGAAGCAACGCGATAATCGCCATCACCGGTGCCGACATTCTGACTGCGAGTTCCAATCCACCTGAAAGCGACCCGATGATCAACTCGCTGGGAATCATCGACGTGGTAAACGCGCCGACCGGCACGAGCTTAAACGTGTTCATCACCGCGATGAAGCTCCCCTCAATTCCGCCCACCGCCAGAAATGTCGAAAGGCCCAGATACGAAAACAACTGCCCAATCGCATCTGACTCAGATTCCAACGTCGGGTTGTATGTCTGGCCCAGTCCAAACCCCAACTGCTGGCTCGTTACAACACCTGCCGCCTGCATCGCCATAATTGGTGCGCTGGCGATAAGGCCCACCACAAATCCAATGATCGATTCTGACAGCACAAGCGGCAGCAATGTGAACAAATCGGTGACCGGTGTCTCTTTGAACGATGCTGGAACCGCTGGGAAAATCGCCGCCGAGAGAGCTAGTACGAGCAGCCCTTTCACTTTCATCGGAACAGCCAGACTCGAAAGCAAAGGTGCGAACATGAACAACCCAGCCAACCTTGACACTACAAGAAGGTAAGGAAACAAATACGGAAATAGTGGCGCAAGGCTTGGCACTGCGATCATCCTCCTAGCGGCAACCGCAGCAGCATTTGTGTATATTCCACCAACCGCTCCACAATCCACGGCAACAGCAACACCGCCACGACGATCATCGCCACAATCTTCGGGACCAGCGCCAGACTTTGATCCTGAATTGATGTGATCGCCTGCAAGATGCTTATCACAAGCCCCACCACGATCCCAGCAAGTAGAATGGGCGCGGCGATCTTGAGCGTAATGATCAACATCTCTCTCACAAGCTCTACCGCAGAATCATCAACCATCGCGCTGCTCCTTCGACTCTCAACACATCAACGTCTGCAACCCCTGCCATACCCGCGGATCCACTATCGCCGCCGAAGCTGTCGCCGCACCAGGTTGCGTAAACCCGTGCATGAGGCTGCCCACCACCAGCGTCCACCCATCCACCAGTACAAACAGCAGCAACTTGAACGGCAAACTCACCAGCACCGGCGGCAACATCATCATGCTCATCGAAATCAGCAAGCTTGAAATCACGATATCGATGATCAAAAACGGCAAATACACGCGGAAACCCAGCAGAAATGCCGTCTTTAGTTCACTCAACATGTACGCCGGAATCAATGACACCATGTCAACATCCGCCCGCGTCAGTTTCTCTGGCTGCGATGCATCTATTCCGCGATAATCAAGCACCATGTACACACTCGACCAGTTCCCCGTCGTCTCAATCTGTGCAAACATGAAATCCCGCAACGGTTGCTTTGCCTGATTCCAGAGTTGGTCATAGTTCTGCACCTCTCCACGCTGATACGGAATCACCGCTTCGTCATACACGCGCTGCGCTGTCGGTGCCATCACCAGCATCGTCATGAAAAGGGCTAATCCCACCGTCACCTGCGGCGGGGGCACGCTCGCTGTACCAATCGCCTGCTTCAACAACCCCAGCACCACCGTGATCCGCACAAAGCACGTCGTCATCAACATGATCGACGGCGCAAGGCTGATCACAGTCAAGATCAACATGATGTTGATCGCCGGACTCAACCCGCCCATTGGTCCAGAACTCGCCGTTGAATTCCCCTGCCCGCTCGGCAATTGCCGCCCGACCGAGTCTAGTACTTCAAGCGGATTCACAGTCGAGCCAACATCTCGCGGCAACAGTGCATTCAGCGGCGATGCCGTGGCTGGCGACGTCGTCCCTGGAATTGGCGGGCCATAGACCTGCGCGTTGGTGTTGATTCCGATGACCATGCACGCCACGAATGCAGCGAATTTGAGTTGCTTTTTCATCCTCGCACCTCAAATCTCGCGCGGCCTCGAAGGTTCTCAAGACGTGCCTGCAACGGTGACATCCCTTCCGACTTCGCCATGCCTGCATGAACATTCGCTGGCACAGTTCCAACCGTCGCACGCTTGACACTCCGCAGCGGCATCGGCACCGGCTCAATTGGAATCTCCCCTCGCTTCGAATACGCCCGATCCTCCTGCGTCAACATGTGCTCAAATTTCTGTCGGCTTTGCTCGGTCTCCGCATCCTGCGACTTCAGAAGTATCGATGCGACATCCTCCGCTTCATCCACCTCGCACAACGTTGTCATTGTCACGCCGCCAAGCTTTCCGCCCGACGATTGGCTCACAAGCAAGATCCGCCGGTCGAGTTTGAGCAAAACCAGCGTACACCCGCGGCCAACCGGGTACCTCCCCAGCACTTCCAATATCCCAGATGGTGCCCGTCCCCCGGCTCCCATTGCTGCCCACAATCCGCCCGATTTCCGTGCCGCATTTCTCGCGAAATACGCAATGACACCGATGACCGAAAGCACCGTCGCGAGTGCTCCGACCGTTGTGGCAGTCCCCGGATCCATCAGCTTGCCAGTAGAATCTTCCGCAGGCTTAGAAAGTGCTTGACTCTCCTTCGCCTTTCCCAGGGGCAGAGCCTCAGACTTTGTCACCCTCGGCTTTTCAACCTTGAGGCTGTCAGCGCTATTTATGACTGCGGGCACTTCCGCCGGCGGCCCAACAAGGTCATCTCCGCGCGCAGTTGCCACAATGACACACATCCAGAGTGGCACCGATGCGATCAACCAGCGTGTGAGACAACGATTCAGCATTTCCAAGCCCTTCTTAACTGGCGGCCTTGGGGCGACCAGCATCCGGCAGACTCAGAATCTGATTAATTCGAACGCAGAAGTTGTCATTCAGAACCAGCACTTCGCCGCGAGCAACATGGCGATCATTCACATACACATCCACAGGATCGCCCGCGAGCTTGTCAAGTTCCACTACCGCGCCTTCTGAAAGTCGCAGCACATCTTTCACCAACATCTGCGTGCGCCCTAGCTCGATCTTGACGTTCAGATTGACATCTGACAACAACTCAAGACCCGTTGGCTCTGTGCTCGTCGCGTTTTGTGTAAATGCCGGGAAGTTAAACGCATCCGCCTCGCTCGGGCTAGCTGCCGGCGTCTCAGCCTCAGAAGCGATCGGAAACTCGTTGCTCGTTTTTCCGATTCCAGATAGATCGCCCAGCGCGGCCATCGCTTCGTGTGCCGCTTTCAGCGCAGACGCTGCTGCCTCATCGATAGGCTGGGATCCATCTCTATTTTCAGGCTGGCTTCCACCAGCTCCGGTCTCGTTCTCGGCCATCCCTGGCCCTCCTGTCGGCAAGTTCTGCTTGCCTATCAGTTACGGACTTGCGCATCCTGCGCAAGCTCTGCCCGCATGTGCCTCTATCGACCCGCCGCTCCAACTTGATCCACATTTGTAAAACAGACACAGGCCCGCACCACCGCGGGCCTGCGCAGAGCTTGCGCTAGTTGTCTGCCTTACCTCAATCCGTCGCAAAACCGCGGCAGCGAGGTATCAAAACCCGCTCTACTCGTGGGTTCCCGTCGGCATCGGCCCCGAAAATCTTGTGAGACAGAGCGGTCAACTGCCGGCTCAGCGTTTCCTTACCCGGCTCTTTCAACTGACTGTGCTGCGCTCGACTGAAAATCCGGGCAACCTCTTCCTTAATCTCTGCTTCACGGCGTTTGAGCTGTTCAGCCACAATCGCCTCGTTTTTCTTCTTCACCTTGATATACACGCCAACGTCCCACAGCCAAACGCGGCCGGTCTGCATGTTCTGCAGCTTGTCTTCCATGAGTTTCAGTTCAATTTCGGCATCATCATCCAGCACAGCCTCACCACCACCATGCCCGCCTTCCGCTGGCGCACCGCCGTGGCCGCCCTCAACGCCGTGCGCTTCAGCAGCCTGTGGCTTCTTGCTCGACATCGACACCACCACGTAGACACCCGCGCCTTCGACGAGCATCAGTGCCGCCACGATTCCCAGCAGCTTGATCGGCGGCTTCTTCTTTGCCCCCTCTTCTGCTGCGGGTGCTGGTGCATCTTCTTTGGGTTTCGCTTCCTTGTCAGACATGCTTCAACTCCCTCGCGTTCCATTACCCGATAGGGGTACGACTAGCGTGGTCATCGACTTCTTGAGGAGTTCCAATCAATGCAAGCGGATCGATCACAGGCAGCGATCCCTACTTGTTCTCACAGTCGGCAGCATGTACACATTGACCATTGTTCTCGGACGACTTCACGCCGCACGTTTGATTTCGACTGCCTCGGTGACCCATTCGCCTTGCCCGGGCATCAATCCCATGAGTCGCTCACGCATTCGCTTTGCATCAAGTCCTTCCGCTAGCGAGACAACACCTTCAACGACGATCAATCTCCGCAACAGTTCCGAGCGGTTTCCGGTTGCTGTTGACCAGTCTCCCCTGGATAAGACACCACTGATCATTCCGGTGAAAATACTGACAGCAACTACTACCGCTGTCACTGAGGAAATGTCCGTACCATTGATGCCTGCTATCACCATCTGAATTGCGCCGATTGCCGCAAATATCAGCGACACGCACACGCACACACTGCGGGCAATTTCCCACGTACCGATGCTGGCATTTCCTTGCGCGCCAAGATAGCTGCCCTCAAGCTGGCCGCGAATCGCTGTGGAATTTCGCCCTTCGAGGGCCATCGTCACGCCGCGCGCGAGCAACGGGTCCTTCATCGTTGCTGCACTTTGAGCCATGACTACTAAGCTGTGTTTCTGCCTGATTTCGGCCAAGCCCACCAGATCGTGCACCGTGCGATTCAAATCGCCGTGCCGCTGGTTCGCACTTGCACGAACAAGGCTTGATATCTTGAGCAATCGCACCAAAGGAACGCAGAGTAATCCTGCGCTGACCATCGCACCCAACATGATGATTATCGATGCTTCCACGTAAGCCCCCTCTGTTAGAGCGTCGTGGTGGTTATCGGCGTCAAAAACACCTCGCTTAACCAGCATCCGGAGTTTCACCGACCATTACCGTCCAAGAACGAGCAATTGCTGCATCAGTTCGTCCACCGTTCGTATCACCCTTGAATTGGCGGAATACCCCGTGGAAACCTGAATCATCTTAATAAACTCGTTGCTAAGTTCAACATTCGATAGTTCAAGCGAACCTGCGACAATTTTGCCCGCACCTTGTGTATTTGGTGGGAGCACTCTGGCATTGCCGCTATTTGGCCCGACTCCAAACTTGTTCTCTCCCAGACTCACCAGCCCCTGGTTGTTTGCAAATGTGGCCATCGCGACCTGTCCAAGTGTCCGTGTCTGCCCATTGGAATACGCGCCCGTGATCACTCCATCAGAGCCGATTCCAAATCCCGTCAGCGTTCCCATGGGCGACCCATCGCGAAACGTCGCGGCGATCTGCGATGTTGTATCCGCCAGCGCTGTGATCGCGCCATTCCCAGATGCAAAGTTCAGCTCAAAGCTCACCGGTGTCACCGCGCCCGATTGGTCGCGATCAACGGCAATTGTCACCGGTAGCGGCGTCAACATCTGCCCGGCTGTGTCAAAGTTCACGACTCCAGTCGCAAGTTGCAGGTTGTTATCTGTGTCATCTCCAGACTCAACGTAGTACCTCCACGTTGTCCCCGCATTCGTGCGGCTTTCCGCCACCATCGTGACATCAACCGCCACTTCAGATCCAAGCGAGTCATACACAATGAAGCTGGTACGTACGGCCTCGCCATCGGCAGAAGCATCTTTGTCAACCACAAACGGCGCGCGAGAATACGTTCCATCGGCGTTGAGAAGTCTCATGTCAGAGGCATCGATCTTCAAATCATTCGTCGTTCCGGTGTTCCCGACAATCGTAATAATGCCCGTGGTTGCATCCAGCGTCACTCCGGGCGTACGTCCATCTGGGTTCGCCCCCGCCGTCGTTTGAAGTCCGGTCGATTCGTTCAGAAATGTCATCAAGTCTGCAACCGTGGTCGTCGCAGTAATCGACAGAGTCTGCGTCGGCAGCGTCTTATTCCCCTTTTCCGCCGACTTGAATTGCAATGTCTGCCCGATCGCAAAGAGCGGCGTGTTCGACCCTGCCTGCGCCGGATCTTCAATGTCCGTCAACAGGTTCAGCGATTCAATCACATTTCCAGGTCCCGGAACAGGAACCGCCGTGGCAATCAGTCTCAATCCCGTCGTCGTTGTACCAGACAGATTCACCAGCGAACCTTGCGAAGGAAGTGCGCCTGCAGCGTTCAAATTGCCCGCCATATCTACGCGGCTCGTTGCTTCTGCTATCGAATCTCTTCCAAGTGGGATCGAAATCGGCTGCAAAATCCCTGGAATAACCGTGTGGTTTTCATCGACGCCGAAACCCATCACGCGGTCTCCTGCAATGGTCACCAGTTCATCCGCCGCGTTCTTTGTAAATGATCCATCTCTGGTATAAAACTCGTTGGTGCCCTGACCCACCACAAAGAACCCCTCACCATCGATCGCGAGATCTCTCGCATTTCCTGATGCTGAAATCGTTCCGCCCGTAAATTGCTTCTGTATCCCCGAGACACTGACACCCAGACCAATCTGATAGGGGTTCGTACCGCCCAGGTCATCTCGCGGCGCAGACCCCATGCTCATCGTGCGACTGAACATGTTCGAAAATTCAATCCGATCCGCTTTGAACGCGGTCGTCCCCACATTCGCCACATTGTTACCAATCACATCAAGCGCGCGTGCGTGCGCTGAAAGTCCGGACATACCCGAATACAACGCTGTCGTCGAAGCCATGATCACATCCTTTGACTCTGTGAATTGCAGGCATCATGCCACCACACTTCGGCTCCGCCGACACACCCACTGTCGCAATCGCCGTGCCGCTCGTCGCCACTCTCTGCGTCCATATTTCAGTTATTTTCAGGAGAATTTGGCGCGTCTCGATGCCAACCAAAGTACAGCACTTCTCGCTGTCCGAATATGGCAATTCTTCATCCCGGAGGGATGGGCGATAGTTGTCAGGGGTGGCTTTGCACCCCTGGAAAGCAGTGGCTGGACAATGCATCCCAACGGGATGCACGAGGAAGCGAACCCACATATCCAATTGTGAAACAGTTTTTATGAGTTCTTCACAATCGCCGCCAGCGCATCCAGCAATGATGCATTCGTCATCGATCCCCGCGGCGGCCCAATCAGCGGCTGCGACGCATTCACTCCGCTCCCAGGCGCAGCGACAACAGCATCAATCCCTGTCACCACGCTGTTCATGTCTGCTATTCCCGTAATCTGCCTCACACCCACATCCATCGTGAGAGCCTGCCCATCCATTAACACAAGTACGCGGCTTGCGCCCTGCGCTTCCGCAGAATCAGCTACTTTCGCCAAACGTTGCAACTGATCATTGCTCAGTTCCACATTCGCGCCACTCGCCAATGTCACTTCAAGTCCGGTCGAGAACTCCCCTTCGGTCGCTTTACTCAGCAAATCCGAAAAGCTCATTCCCCCCACCGGCGCCGACCCAATCCCGGTCGCAGTCCCTGAGGCAGTCCGCGACCCCAGGCCCAGCGTCCTTAATAGGTCAATAGCATTCGTCATGATGCACCCTCAACCGAGGCCGGGCCCTCAACCGCCTTCTGAATCTCATCGACATTCGAAATGTTCACGCGAACACCGGATGCAAGCGTCAGAAACGTCCCCTGATTTGTCCGGGTCACTGCATCAACCATCCCCGCCACGCGCTCATTGTCCTCACTCACACCACTGATCAATCTTCCGATCAGCGCTGATGCATTTGAGAATTCATTCTGATTGACCAGCGATGAAAGTCTGCTGGACAGGTCCGTATCCGATTGAATACTGCGAATCTGCGACAACTGCTGCAACAACTGATTCGTGTCGCTGGGCTGCGTTGGATCTTGATTCGACAACTCAGTGAATATGAGTTTCGTGAAATCCTCGCTCGTCATGGCGCTGAATCCGGTCTTGGCTGTCTGATTCACACCTGTTCCGCTGATTGCAGATACTGCCATGCGATACCTCCGGTCTTGATGTGCTCAAGACCAATTCCGCTCTACGCCATTGCATCCACGCGGAGTTCCACCCCGCAAAGATAAACGCCTGCGGGTTCATCCATGAACTCGCTGGCCGACCCTTCTCCTCCCCGCATCGCATCCTTGCGTTCAGCTTCGTCCCGCTGGCGATCCTCCGCCTGACGTCCGCTGTTTCCAAGGTCGGTCCCCGACCTCCCGGCATCCTCTGCGTTCATTCCCCGGAGATCGTCCATCCTGACAATCTCGATTTTCTCGACGCACACTCCATGCGCCTCCAGGGCTGATCGCAGTGACTCAACATCATCAACCAGCAATTGCCGTGCCGAACTTTCGCTCGCCTCCACCCGTGCGTTCACGGTTCCCGCGTTCGTCTCCACCCGAACCTTGAGCAATCCCAGGTTCTCGGGGTTCAACCTCATCACAACCGTGCCGCCTTCTCGCTTCACCGCCGCCGCCAGAGCCTTGGCAGTCTGCGAGACGAACTTATCCATATCTGCCTGTGGACCTCGCTCGGTCACGACAACTTTGAACACCGTCTTTCGCCCCAGAACTCCAAGCGCGTCCACCGCGCTGACCTGTGAGTGCTTGCCCGATCCACCGCCTCGGGTATTCTCCGAGCCTGCTTTTCCCGCCACAACCGCCGCCGCAGCTCCGCCAATTTCCGCCGGTCGGTTCATCGCCGTATCTGTCGTTTTCCCTTGGTTTTCCTTGTTTTTCGCCAACTCCGTTGCCGTCGCTCCTGCTGCCGGCACGTCCGACCTGTTCACACCCGTGCTCACCCCAGCCACTTGCTCCGAATCGGCTTCAGCCTTCGCACCCGTCGCAGTGCTCCCCGCAGAACTCCCATCGCGATGCACAAAGTCCCGCTTCGTCTTTCCTCCATCCGCCTCCGCATCAATCGCATCCCCATCCTTCTTCACAGAGTTCAACTCATTTTGAACTTCATCTTTGATTCCACC
>SXOY01000055.1 GCA_005776545.1 Planctomycetia bacterium
AACAAGCAGTATCAAACGCGCAGGCAATGGAAGCCCTCGCTGACGCACCTCAAGGAGATTCTCAAGATCGGCTGGGCCAGCGGCGCGATGTTCGGCAACGAGATGGTCTGCTGGGGTTTCTTCATGGTCTACCTGGTCGGCCACTTTGGACCAGACCACTCCACTGCAGGTTGGATCGCTCACCAATGGATGAGCCTTTCGTTCATGCCCGCCGTTGGAATTTCGATGGCCGTCACCGCAGCTGTTGGTAAGCAAATGGGCGCTGGCAATATTCCCGAAGCTGCTCGTCGCGCCAAGCTTGGTCTCACGCTCGCGCTCGGTTACATGTGCACGATGGGTGTGCTCTTTGTCATTTTCCGCGAACCCATGGTTAGGTTGTTTCTGGAGAAAGACACGCCGCCGGAGAAGATCGACTTCCTCATCAGTATGGGCGGCAAATTTCTGATCGCCTGTGCTGCGTTTCAGACTTTCGATGCAATCGCCATGACTCTCGGCGGCGCGCTTCGTGGTGCGGGTGACACAGTTTGGCTCGGAGTCGCGACCGTCATCCTCTCCTGGTCGATCATCGTCGGTGGCGGTTTTGCAATCGTGCACTTGGCTCCCGGCTTGCAATCTGTTGGACCTTGGATCGCCGCGGCTACATATATCTTCGCGCTCTCCATGGCAACGCTTCTGCGCTTCTTGGGTGGCAAGTGGAAATTGATCAAACTGGTCGACTCCGCAACAACGGTCGCGCACTGAAACAAAATCCGGTGTTTTCATTGGCTAACAAAGACCTTTGTTCGGGTTGATATGCCCGAAATCGCTTCTTAAAGTCGCCCCTCAATTTCGAACCTCTGGAGTTTTCCCTTGCAAAATGACCCGCTTGATATCGTCATCGGCTCTTCTGAAACCGTGAAGCGTGACACCGCCACTGCCACAAAACATCTTAAGTCCGCGGCTGAATTCGAAGCCAAAATCCCCGGCGAAGGCGCTCGTCAGAATGCGATCGCGGAATACCGCAAGGCGATGGCCGCGGATCCTGCGAGTATTCATGCCATCTTCCGCCTTGCATATCACCTCGATGTGCTTGGCGAAGAAGATGAATCAGTGGCGCTGTATGAGCGTTGCCAGGATGTCGGCGCTGCGTATATCCACCAGTTGCTCAATCTCGCGATTCTCCACGAAGATCGTGGCGATTACCACCGCGCTGAACGCTGCCTCAAGCAGGTGCTTGAGACAAACCCCAATCACCCTCGCGCTCGCCTCTATATGAAGGATGTGCTCGCCAGCAAGGAAATGCGCGTGGAAGAGGATGCTGATCGCGATCTCTTTCAGCGCAAGGCCATGCTCGATACTCCCGTGACAGATTTCGAACTTTCTGTCCGCGCCCGCACATGCCTTAAGAAAATGAACATTCGTTCGCTCGGCGACCTGCTTCGCATCACCGAGTCTGAATTGATGAGCTACAAGAATTTCGGCGAATCCAGCTTGCAGGAAATTCGCAAGATGCTCCAGATCAAGGGCCTTCGCATGGGCCAGGGTTTGGAAGATGCACAACGCTCGGCTCGCAAGCAGTTGCTCGATCAATACAAGGGAACTGTGCAGGAAGGCCTGTTGACCCGCCCAGTCGGCGACTTGCAACTATCTGTTCGCGCTCGCAAGGCACTTCAGCAACTCAATATCCAGACGATGGGCGATCTGGCAAGCCTCACCGAAGCAGAACTCATGGGTGTCAAGAACTTCGGCGCAACTTCGCTTAAGGAAATCAGAGAGCGGTTGCAGGATCAGGGCTTGGAACTCCGCAAGCTTGAAGCATAATTCGCAAAGCCACAACTGATACATCTACCCGGCCCGGGCAATCGCTGCCCGGGCTTTTTCTTGGAATGTGCTCTGGTTCAGCGTGCTAACCTTGGCCTGCACAAATGGCTACCCTGGATTATTCAACTCCCGTCATTGGCCGCATCGCGTCGCTGGGCGCGAACATCCTGCAATTGATCGAGGACTTCGGCAGGTTCGTGCGATTCTCTGGTGCCGCCCTCATCGGCGTAAGTGCTGTTCGCACCTGGTCGCGCCGCGACCGCATAATGCGGCAGCTCTACCTCGTTGGCACCGCCAGCATCCCTGTCTTGCTCCTCACCGGCGCATTCATCGGCATGGTGCTCGCGCTCGAAAGCTATTTGCAGTTTCGCTCGATCGGGCAGGAAACCCGCCTCGGTGGCGTGATCAATATCTCGCTCTGCAAACAGCTCGGCCCGGTTCTCGCCGCGGTCATGCTCGCCGGCCGCGTGGGGTGTGCGCTTACCGCCGAACTGGGTTCAATGCGAGTGACTGAACAGATCGATGCCATGCGCGCGATGGCATCTGACCCAGTTCGAGTGCTCGTCGTCCCCCGCGTCCTGGCCTGTACCGCGATGATCCCGATCCTCACGCTCTTCTCAAATCTCGCGGGCGTGCTCGGAGGATACATCATCATTGTCCATTTCTACGGCGCTGATGAAGGTCTTTACTGGCGATACTCTGCTGACATCGTCGACTGGTTCGGCATCACCAACGGCCTGGTCAAGAGTGTCTTCTTCGGCGCCGCCATCGGCCTCATCTCATGCTTCAAGGGTTTCAATTGCAAGCCCGGCGCAGAAGGTGTCGGCCGCGCAACAACAGAGAGCTTCGTCTCCAGCTTCTTGGCAATCATCTTCCTGAATCTCATCCTTGCCAAGGTGCTCAACGATTTTGACTTGTGGGTGATCAAGGGTGGCGAGTTGCAGTCGGTGTTTAAGTAATCAGCCGAGTTTGACAAGGTACATAACTTCGTCGAACGAAATCATCGCGTTGTGCATGAAGTGCATTACGATCGGTGCGATTAGACATTGGCGCCATTCACGTACCGCGCAAAAGAAGAGTCCGCCCAGCGAAACTATTAGCAGTCCGTCCAACGTGTATTGGTGGGTAAATCCAAACACTGCAGCTGTGAGTACTATTGCTGGAATTGGACCAAGTTTTGCACGAAACCACCCTTGTAACGCGCCGCGATCTGTAATTTCTTCGACGATTGGAGCCCAAACAATTGCGCCCAGAACTCCCAGCCAGATTGTGAACCACGTCGCACTGTCCGGGGTATCGTACATTCCCGGTGGTGTCATTTCCGGTCCGGTTTCTGTGTTCGATGCAAAGGCCGAGAGCAGCCACTCAAGCGTCTTGTAGAAGAGCATCGACGTACAGCCAACCGCGACTCCCACAAACACCTCTTTGAATATTCCCTCCCCTCTGTGAAGCCCAAGATCTTTCATCATGGTTTTCCACGGCACGCCGCGGAGTCGCGGCCAGATTAGACACACTGGAAGCAACCAGATCATTATCTCGCTTATAGCGACGGCCGTTGGCGAGGAATTGCCAAGCAACAAAACGCCGATGCCATTCATGAAGCAAAACGCCAGAAGTGAGATTGCGACGGTCTCCAGATACACGGTCAAAGGGGCGTCGTGTTCGTGTGCCTCAATCCATCCATCCGCTCTTTGAATGAGAAGAAGTGCGATCAGCAAGAGCGCGCCAATCACGCCGACGATCCACTCTAAAATGCTCTTGATACCAAAGAACTGAATGACATCAAAATAACCGGAAAGCAGAGAGTTTCGCGCAGATTCGTCCCGCCCAGGTCCCTGAACCAGTGCCAGGCTGCCAAAGAACCCATGCCGGCTGATCAGCGAAGTTTGCATCTCCGCGCTCAACGGAACGACCTCCGGTGCCGGTGCTTTCAGCAAAATGGGCTTCGCGGGCTTTGCACTTTGCTTCCCCGCGTCACCTATTTCATTCTCGAATTGTTTTCTTGCGACTTCATATTCTTCAAACCTCGCGCACTCGCGATATCGCTTTAGCATCCAGAATATTTCTGCTGCCAGTGCCCCGCCAGGTTCAACTTCTTTTTCTAGTTTTTCGAGCCGCTCAACTCCAGCCTTAGATCCACGCACATCGGCCACCACTATTGCGATTCTGAAACGATCAACGCGAGATATGGCGTCTTTTTCCAATCGCTCGACATCTTCCGCAATTTCTGGATAAGCATCGCCTTCATGTACCATTTTCAAAAAATGCTGCGATTTCAAAATCCACTTGGATTCCGATACGAGGTTTCCAGCAATTGGCTCGCGAGCATTCTCATAAGCCTGAATTTCCGGAAGTGGCGTTACGAGTGTTGCGCCACTTTCAACCCGCAAGAACTGTTGCAACACGATCATTAAAGCTATGCCGACCAGCGTCGCTAAAGGAGCGAGTCGTCTAATCCACGGATTCGCCTCATGCTCCTCGTACACGTTTGGAATAAAACCCACGACAACCCCCTTCGTTGTTCCTCAATCCGCAAAGCGCCACGCGGCCTCGCTCGTCCAGTCCAAGTCGGTCCCCAATATACCAGATCTTACAAGTTCAATCGGGATCGAATTCCCCTGCAAAACCGCATCGTTGAATGCTTTCTCTCCCATCTTCCCACTCTTTACCGCCTCTTCATGCAGCCTTCGCAGAGCCTTACCCCCAATCATGTATCCGCACTGATATAGCGGCGAATACGCTCCACCAATAAACCGCCGCACTTCCGCCGTCGCGTTCTGCCGCTCGTGTCCGACACGATCCACCAGGAAATCAATCATCTGTGGCGGCGTCATTTCTCCCAGGTGATATTTCAAACTCACCATGATCCGCGCGCATCGGTGCATCCGCCAGAACAACATTCCTATCCGGTCCTGCGGCGTAGTTCCCCACCCCATGTCCCACAACTTGAATTCCCAATACAACGCCCACCCTTCAACATAAAACGGCGTCGAGAAAATCCCGCGATACGGCCGATTCCGCTCCGCCACAAAATGCTGCAAGTGATGTCCGGGAATCAATTCGTGCGGCACAACACTGTGCAGAAAGTGTTTGTTGTTCCCACGCATCGCCATCAATTTGTCCGCGGTACTCATGTCATCTGTGGGGTACGCCACCAGCATTGCCTGGTCGCCATACGCCGCGAACGGAAGTGTTTTTTGCCCTTGCGGCGACAGCATCTGCAATCGCCACAATTCCTCCGCCAATGGCGGCACAGTCACCAGATCATGCTCCTTCACAAACGCGATCGCCGCCTTCGACTTCGCGCTCACCATGTCCGCCTGCCCGCCCGGCGGCACATGGCCATCCTTCACACTCTCAAGCGCACGCTTCCAATCATCGCCAAACCCCATCTCCGCCGATGCCTTCTTCATCTCCGCTTCGCACCAGGCGAACTCTCTGTCACCAATCGCGATCAACTCTTCGGGCGTGTACACCACCATCTCATTCTTCAGATCTTCCATGAGTGTCGCACGCCCGATCGGATCGCCTACAAGCGGATCATCTGCGTTGCCCTTCTGTCCCGCGATATTCTCACGCAAGTACTTCGCATAGTCATTCAGCGCGGCGTTCGCGTTCTCCCACGGCTTCTTCACCCACCACGAAAATTCCGGAACATATCCTTCTGAATACTCCACGAACTGCGAGAGATTCCATCGCAGTCCCTGCACAGCTCCCGCCAGTCGAAGCGCTGTCGATGCACTCGGCACTCCTTCTTTACGTTCAATTGCTGCCTTCGCATCTTTCGCGAGCTTGGCAATATCTTCGATTTTCTCCGCCGCGGTTTTCGGATCAGCCCGCTCCATCCTCCAGCGACTCTCTTCAAGTTCCACAATCTGCGACCTGAACGGCATCAGTGGCGACATCTCCGCCATCCGCGATTTCTCAAGTGCCCCATAGCTCCGCGAATTGCGCAGGTAATTACGGAACGCAATAACATCTACTTTCGCGGCTTGATCCAGTGTCCCGAAATCCACCTGTGACAAATCGTCTAACTGTGCCGCCGCTAACGCATCCAGTCGCGCCATCCGATTCTCTGACCACGTGATATTGAAGAACCGCGAAATCGAATCGCGATCTTCTCTATACCTCGAAATCATCAATTGAATGTTGTTCGAACTTGTTGGTTCACTCGATACAACGGGACGTGCCGGCTCTGTCGTATCCGACCTTGGCGCACGCGCTGACGATGCGCATCCGGTCATCGCAATCATCAACGCGATCACTCCGCTCGCCCGCAACACACTCATATCTTGTTTCATGGCGAGCAGCATAAAGGATTGCGGCTAATCGTGCCACCCAAAAACACAAACAGCGTCCGCAAAGACGCTGTTTGGAATCTACATGTCAGTCTAAATCACAGCGTCGCGCTGGTGAATGGCAACAACGCCATAAACCGGGCACGCTTGATCGCCTGCGAAAGCAGACGCTGCTCTGCCGCTGATGCCCCAAGCCGCTTGCGGCCAAGAATCTTGCCGTTCGGGCTCATCATGCGACGAAGGTTCTCGACATCCTTGTAATCACAGAAGTGAACGCCCTTGGCGCTCTTGGTTACTACTTTGGCCTTCGTCGTCGGACCCGTAAAACGCTGGAACTTGCTCATATCACTCGCTTCCCGCGGCATGCCGCAGGTCTCCGTTTTGGTCTAAGGCCAGAGCCACCCTGATTCACACGAACCAGTCTCTGACAACGGG
>SXOY01000056.1 GCA_005776545.1 Planctomycetia bacterium
AACGCCCTCGCGAGCGCGGCCAACTGCCAGAATTCCGACTTCAGGATAGTTGATAATCGGCGTAGCAAATCGCCCGGCGTGGCTTCCCACGTTACTGATCGTAAACGTGGACCCCATGAGATTTTCGCGAGCAATAGAACGCGTGCGAGCCGAATCGGCGAGATGGGTAATCGCACGACCAACTTCCAACACTCCCAGATGATCGCAATCGCGAATCACTGGAACCATCAGTCCGTTATCAGTATCTGTTGCGATTCCGATATGCACGCTGCGATGCTGAATGATCTCAGAGGCATCCGGATCGGCCTCATTTACCGTCGCGTTCAGTGCCTTGAATTGCTGTTCGCTCAGTACGCGGCAAACTGCTGATGCCACAAACGGCAGGAACGAGAGTTTTTCCCCGCTCGCCGCAGCAAGTTTGCGACGAAGCGACTCAACTTGGCCGCAATCAGCTTCATCCATCACGGTAAAGTGCACCGCTTGATTCACACTTTCGCGCAGACGCGCGGCGATTGTCCTGCGCACGCCGCGGAACGGAATCCGTGTCACATCATCGGTGCTCGCCGAAACAGGAATTGAACGCGGAGGCGAGGCTGGTGCGGGCTTTGCAACGGGCGCTGGTTTCGCGGGTGCGGCATGCCGAATCGGAGCAGTGGGGACGTTGCGAACCTGAGGTGCCGGCACAGGTGCGGGACGAGCCGGTGCCGCGACGGGTGCTGAAACCGGTGCAGGGGCGGAGCCTCCAGAGCTTCGCACATCTTTCTCAAGAACGCGGCCACCAATACCAGTTCCCTGAACCGAGTCAATATCTATCCCAAGATCACGGGCAAGTCGGCGAACCGCCGGAGTTGCTAGGGCCTTCCCGGGCGCTGCGGAAATCCCTGCAGCAGCACCAGACATATTTCCCACAACCGTTCCCGCATCTTCTGCGCGGGGTGCTGGCTCTGCTGGTTCTTCTGCTTCCACAGCAGCGTGTGCTACGGGAGCAAGCACTTCGACGGGGGCCTTTGCGGCTGCACCTGCAGCAGGGACGTAGCTGACAAGCGGATTGCCGACGTTCAGGATCTCAGCTTCATTTCCGTGCAACTGCGCAATCACCCCATCACGCGGCGAGGGTACTTCAACCACTGCTTTGTCAGTCTCCATGTCCGCAAGAATGTCGTGTTCTTTCACAGCCTGCCCAACGCTCACGCGCCACTTGAGCAGTTCCGCTTCGTGCACACCCTCGCCAAGATCGGGAAGGATGAAAATGTCAGGATTTGAAGATTTGTGATGAGCCATGTTGATCGATCCCCAAACAATTCAGACAGTTACGAATCTCTTTTCATCTTCGCCAGAAAGACAAACAACACTACGAGAAGGACCAAACCACCGATAACCAGCAACGGATAGACTCCGTTTTGCTTCGCCCAGGCCGCCAGATCTGTCCCGTTCCGTGCCCCCTGTTGGGTGGCATGTTGAGAGGACGAACCAATCTGAGCAACAATTCCAGACGGAGCCGCTGATTTCAATAGGTTAGGCACTGATTAATTGCCTCCACAATCCTGGGTGCATCAGGAAGGTAATCAAGTTCCAGCTTGTAGTACGGCATCACCGTGTCAAACCCGGTGACTCGCTGGACCGGCGCCTTGAGGTGCAGGAAGCAGTGTTCCATAATCAGCGTCGCGATTTCTGCACCAAAGCCCGAAGTCTTCGGCGCTTCGTGCACGATCACCACACGTCCGGTCTTTTCCACGCTCTGCATGATGATGTCAATATCCAGCGGATAGATCGACCGCAGATCAATCAATTCCGCCGACACATCTTCAGGCAACTTATCAAGCGCTTCCAGACACTGGAACACACTCGCGCCCCAGCTGATCACGGTAATGTCAGAGCCTTCGGAGACAATTTTGCCCTTACCGATCTCAATCGTGTACTCGCCCTCAGGCACCTCTTCGCGATATGAGCGATACACACGCTTGGGTTCAAAGAAAACCACTGGATCAGGATCGCGAATCGCTGACAGCAGAAGTCCTTTCGCGTCGTATGGGGTGCAAGGCATCACAACCTTAAGTCCGGGCTGGTGAGCATATATCGCTTCAGGCGAATCCGAGTGCAGTTCAGGCGCATGGATGCCGCCGCCGACGGGGACGCGAACGGTCATAGGAATCGTGACTGCACCGCGAGTGCGAGTTCGGAAGCGAGCCGCGTGATTACAGAGTTGGTCATATGCTGGGCCCAAAAATCCTTCGAATTGGATTTCGGGAACTGGACGCATGCCCCCCATCGCCAGACCGATCGAAACTCCCATGATGCCAGATTCGGCAAGCGGGCTGTCGACAACTCGATCTTTACCGTGGGTCTTCTGCAGACCTTCGGTCACGCGGAAAACGCCGCCGTTGGCTCCAACATCTTCCCCCAGACACATCACGCGCTTATCACGCGACATTTCGTAATCAAGGGTATGAGTAATTGCTTGAACAAGAGTCAGTTGCGCCACGGTGGTCTCCAATTCGAAATCAGTGAATCAATAACGTGAAGTGTTCTTTGTTGTAACCAAATCTCAGGCATTGAGTCCGACTTGATCCGGATTCAATCCCAAGCTCGTCGTCTTCATCAATTGCTTCTGCAATTCCAGGTCCGCCGGCAGGGTTGCAAACGTGTAATCAAAGATGTCAGTCTTGTCCGGAGCGATGATCCCCTCAGCGTTCTTCACAACTTCGACAACCTTTGCCTTGGCCTTCTCTTCCGAAGCCGCCTGCTTCGCATCGTTCCAAAGGCCCTTGGCAGTCAGGTACTTCCGCAACCGGATCATTGGGTCGCGCTGCACCCAAGCCTCAACCTCCGCCGGGTCGCGATACCGCCGGGCATCATCCGCCGTCGTGTGATCGGCCAACCGATACGTCACCATCTCAATAAAGCTCGGTCCGCCACCATTACGTGCCCGGTCCGCGGCTTCCTTCGCCACTCTATAAGTAGATAGCAAGTCATTGCCATCGCACATCACCGTCGGCATCCCATACGCCAGCGCCTTCTGCGCCACCGTTTCCGACCGCATCTGCGTACTCCGCGGCACAGAAATCGCCCATCCATTATTCTGGCACACAAACACTACCGGCGCCTGATACACGCTCGCAAAATTCATCGCTTCGTGGAAGTCGCCTTCGCTGGTTGCGCCATCGCCAAAGAACGTAAACGCAACCGCCTTCTCGCCCTGCAGTTTCTTTGCCCACGCAATCCCGGTCGCGTGCAACATCTGCGTCCCAATCGGGATACACAGTGGCGTCATCTTCACGCCTTCAGGAATCTGGTTCCCGCGCTCATCACCCATCCAGTGCAGCAGGATATTTTCCATCGGCAGGCCATGCATGAACAGCGCAGCATTCTCGCGATAGCAGGGCACCAGATAATCCGTCCCGACTATCCCGGCATACGCCGCCCCGATGGCACACGCCTCCTGCCCCTTGTTCTGCGGATACGTACCCATGCGTCCCGACCGCTGCAGCTTGAACGCAATCTCGTCCAATTGGCGGCACAGAATCATGAAGTCATACAGCGTGGCCAGCTCGGCATCCTCAAGCAACGGCCCGGCCTTGGCCAAAGCCTGGTCGACATTACCGTGCTCATCCATGATCTGGATGTGTTCAATGGTGGCTGAATAGGCGGTCCGTTTGGGCATTGTTTTACATCCTCGACTGGGCACCGACCAGAAGGCCGGAGTGAAGGGACAAGGTTAGGGCGGGATTGGGTGAAAGTCGTCGGGTGTCGGTAGGAGTTTGCGAGCGAATTCTCAGATGCCTGCCATGAAAACCACATAGTATTTCAGCGAAACTAGTCCGCCATGAGCACTCGAAACCCACAATCTCGCGGCGGGAGTCTCTTGGGCGCCGCCATCGCCTCTGTGCTTTTTGCACTTCTCATTTTCCCTGCCAGATACGCTGTCCTCTACCTTACTCGCGAAGGGCTGCGACTGGCAACAACGCTTGGTGTCATGGACGAAGCCAACGGTCTTGGCGGGCAGATTCTCGGCTACAACTATTTCCGCTATCCAGCTTGGGCACACTGGGTCATTGGTTGTCTTGCCGCTGCATTCGCGCTTGGAATTTCCTTTGCCTGCTGCCTGGTGGTCGCACACCGAATCAGTGGCAGCAGGGGACGGGCAACTCTGTGCGGCATCTGCGGTACAGATGTAGACAAACACGGTGGGTGCACAATGACTGCAGAGGGACTTCAATGTCCTTCTTGTCGTACTGCTTTTGGTGATCGCGAACACGCGAACTCAACCACAGTCGGCGAATTGCCACTCGTCCCTCGGTATGTACTTTCGCGATTGCTCGCCGTCATTGTCAGTATTGGTGCTGCCCACGTGTTCCTTGATCGCAACATGACCATGCATTTTCAAAACGCGTTTCTTCATTTGGGCGAAGCCACCGGTTCCGACGTGATGCGGCTCAGCGGCCGCATTGGGATTGGCCCGCACGGTCCCTTCTACGGCGAAAGTGTGGCAGCTAGTTTCTGGAACACGATGTACGGCTACGGCCCAACATATGTCAACGCAATCTTCGCGGGCCTTGCCGCTCTTGCAACATATGGACTTGTTTCCGGTCCACTTGGGCGAACCCGATTCTTCGGATACCGCGGCCCAACTCGCTGTGGCGGCTGCGGATACAGCCTTGCAAATCTGAATTCGTTTTGTTGTCCTGAATGCGGCAGGAATCTCGCGAAAGAAACTGAACTGTGAATCACCAATTTGTTTTCGTTGTTCAAAGCTCGGTAATCACCCTGTACTGATCCACTCCGCGCGAAAGCGTCCAGAACTTGGAGACGGCAATGCAGGGGGCGAGTGAAATCACTCGTAAGCAGGAGTTTTGTTGTGCAGGGGAAACCCGCGCAAAATGTTGAAGTGCAGGAAATAAGCGACAGGATCAGAGTTGCACTTCCGACCGCCATGACGGGGTTTTCCCGGCAAAATGCGGTAGTTCATGCGCAAGAGTCAATCATTCATCAGTCAGAGGCCGGAGATCGAGGTCGAAATTCCTCAATTGAAATGATGCGATAAAAAAATTGCGATTATTTTAGTCCGAAAGTGTTGCTGATTATCACAGCGGCTGTAGAGTATCGCCGATCAACGGATCAGCGTGGCGTTGGTGGCGGCAGAACCACCTTCGGGCAAACCCAATTCAGTTGTTGAACCGACAGAGGCATGTCAGAAGCGCACGCTCCAGTTTCATTTTCACTACTCATTGCCATCATTCCCACATTGGGGCTGATGCTTGCGGTGTTGCTGTTCTGGCGACGCCGGCAGGAGATTAAACGGTTTGAACGAAGTCATAATGCAAGAAGCGATGCGATCTCGAAGGGAAGTCACAAGGGTAGATTGCTTTACCCTGATATCGATCTAAGCAAGTGCATTGGTTGTGGCACCTGCGTGCGTGCGTGCCCAGAGGATGGAGTACTTGACCTGCTGCACGGGCAGGCTGTCGTAATTCACGGAGCAAGGTGCGTTGGGCATGGAAGATGTGCTGAGGCGTGTCCGACGGGCGGGATTGCGCTCACCTTTGCCGATCTCGCAGCGAGATCGGATTTACCAGCAATTACAGAAGAATTTGAGGCTGTCGGAGTGCCTGGGCTTTTTGTCGCTGGAGAATTGAGCGGTTTCTCACTGGTGCGCACTGCCGTATCGCATGGCACAACGGTGGCGAATGTGGTTGCAAAACGCTGTGGAAAAGACCGTGCGAACGATGAAATTCCGGACTTGTTGATAGTTGGCATGGGCCCCGCAGGGCTTGCTTGTGCGCTGCGGGCGAAGGAATTGGGGCTTTCGTTTGAGATGATCGAACAGGCAGACGAGGTCGGGGGGACGGTTGTGTCGTATCCTCGCAGGAAAATGGTGATGACGCAGCCGATACAGCTGCCACTGCACGGAAAGCTGCCACGGTCTGAATATCAGAAAGAGGAATTGGTAGAACTGTGGCAAGGGCTAGTGCAGAAGCACCAACTGCCAGTGAAGCTCGGCATGCGGCTGATGGATGTGACGCGAGAATCTGCGGGAACGCTGTCCGCACAGACAAACAAAGGGGCTTTGCAGGCAAGGAACATCGTGCTCTGTTTGGGACGAAGGGGAACGCCACGAAAGCTGAATGTTCCGGGTGAAGACCTGACCAAGGTGGCGTACAGCCTAATGGATGCGGAGTCGTACAGAGGGCGGAGGATTCTAGTGGTTGGCGGCGGCGACAGTGCGGCTGAAGCCGCGATAGGGCTATCAGAGCAGGAAGGAAACACCGTAACCCTGGCTTCGCGTGACAAGGACTGGGTGCGGGTGAAGGCAAAGAACGAGGCGCGGATTCGAGAGGCGGTGCATGCCAAGCGGCTGCATCTGCTGATGGAGAGCAGCACGAAGCAGATTGATGCGGAGACGGTAACTTTGCAGCGCGCGGTGAACGGGGCGGAGGAGGAAGTCACTATACCCAATGACGATGTTTTTGTGTTTGCGGGGGGTGATCCGCCTTTTGCGCTGTTGCAGAGGGCTGGAGTTTCATTTGATCCAGCAAAACGTCCTAAGCCGATCGCGACCGGCGACAATGCGACGCCGCTTTTGTGGGCTACTGGGCTGCTACTGGCGTGTTCAATTGCGATGGTGATATGGGGTGCTTCGCACCTTGATTATTATGGCGCCTCGGCACCAGCGAGAATAATGGACTCCCAGAACCGATGGCTGAGACCAACAGGAGCATTCGGACTTTCGATGGGCCTTCTCGCGGTTGGTCTGTTTTTGTGGAATCTCAACTACCTGGCGCGTCGGAATCGGTTTGTGGGGAGTCTGCTTCCTGGATCGCTGCGATTCTGGATGGCTTCGCATGTGTTCACCGGCCTGGGGAGTTTTCTGGCCGTGATTGTGCACGCTGGGTTTACCTACCGCGTGACCGTGGGCGGGTATGCGTTCATCGCCTTGGGAATCGTGCTGGTGGCAGGGTTGGTGGGAAGGTACTTCTACGCGATTGTGCCACACGCCGCGAACGGGCGGGAAATGGACCTTGATGAACTGCGATCGCGGCTTGTGCATATGGCGACAACGTGGGAGAAATCGAGCCGCGGACTGGCGAAAACGGTACAGGAGCGAATTGAGACGCTGGTGAAGCAAGACCGGTGGAAGCCTTCGTTATTTGCACGTGCGGCGAGCATGATGACATCGCATCTGAGGATCAGAAAGGTGCTGAATGAACTGCGAAAAGACCCTGGGTTCCTTGAAGTCCCCGCGAGCGAACGAGAAGAGTTGCTTCAATTGGCAAAGCGTTCGTATCGGCTGACAATGCAGATCACGCACTATGAGGAAATCCGCTCGGTACTAGGCACTTGGCGATTCATCCACGGGTGGCTGGCGTTGCTGATGGTGCTATTTGTCGTTGCACACATCGTGACAGCCGTGCGGTATGCCAGGTTGGACTGGCCCTATGGGAGATCACACACGACAGCGAAATTGGAGAACGCACCATGAGCCACCGCACACTCTCGGTTGCTATTGCGATTGTTTCACTGATCGGCGTCGGAGCCGTGTCATGGTGGGGTTTTCAGAAGAGGACAAGTCCAGGTCCGTTGGCGACAGCGCACGAACGGGTTGTGAAGCTGAGGGGCAACAAAGGATGCGATGAGTGTCACGGCAATAGCTCGATATTGAACTCGTCTTTGGAGGCCTCATGCGTGAAGTGCCATGAGCTTATCCAGGAGCAAATGTCCCGCAAAAGCGGAATTCACGGCTCACTTGTGCCCGCCACAGCGGCGGCGTGCGAAATGTGTCATCATGAACATCTTGGCGACACTGTGGCGTTGATCCCCGAGGCGGCGTTCATGGCCGCGGGCATCGCGGACATCACGAAGTACGATCATTCGCACTCGGGCGGCTGGACGCTGACCGGCAAACATAGTGCAATCGCCTGCAAAGAATGTCACAAAAAATCAGCTGTAGAAACGCTTCAGGAAGGCGAGCGGAGATTTCTGGGGTTGAACCAGACCTGCACAACCTGCCATGAGGACACCCATAGAGGCGAACTGGGCGCGGGATGCGCCGAGTGTCACGGGCAAGAACTGTCATTCAAGAGTGCACCGAAGTTCCAACATCCCAAGACGTTCGAGCTTACAGAAGGGCATGCCAAGAGGACCTGCAGCGAATGCCACACCACGCCGAAGGTGTTCAAAGGCCTGGCGACAAGTTGCGAATCGTGTCACATGAAGTTGTATGAGGCGACTGCTAAGCCAGCGCATGTGGTTGCGAAACTGGGCAAGGACTGTGCAACGTGTCACAATACTGTGTCGTGGGACAAAGCGAAATACTCACACCCGGAAGCATTCCCGTTGATAGGGGCGCACGAGTCGACTGCATGCGTGGCGTGTCATGCAAAAGGCGAGAAACAAAACCAGGTCGATGGTTTTGCTGCCAACAGCTCATGCGCGTTATGCCACACATCTCCGCATAACGAACGTCTGCTGACGGCTTCGCCGACGGCAAAAACAACGGATGCCTGCACGGTGTGCCACAAGCCACAGGACACCAGGTGGGATCAAGGAGTGGAGAGGACAACCCCCGCGCTGCACGCGGCAACGGGTTTTGCGCTGGTCCTGCCGCACGAGAAGCAAGAATGTGCTAAATGCCATGTGGGGATGAAACAGACCGGTAGCGTGGCGACGAAAGGTGAATCGCGTCACCCCGTCGATGGATGGAAGGCGATGTTCCCGGGCCGTACTGAACAGGCTTGTGAAAAGTGCCACAAAGACCCCCACAACGGACAGTTTGAGCAAACTGCATCGAAAGGCGAGTGCCTTGCGTGCCATGATGCCAAGGCATTTATTCCAAACCGATTCGACGCGAGCATGCACTCAAAATGTAATTTCCCGCTGGAAGGAAATCATCGGGCGGTCGCCTGTTCAGAGTGCCACAAGGTGAAGAACAAGATCCGAGGCTTCACGGGTACGCCGCAGGCCTGCTCGGAATGCCACAATGACGTTCACAACGGGAATTTTGACAAGGCGGGAATGCCGCGGAATGTGGGAGGGCGCGAGGATTGTGCCCGGTGCCATAACAGCACTGATTTCCAGAAAGTGTCGTGGACGGCCGCGGACCATCAGGTATGGACTGGAGAAGCGCTTATTGGAAAGCACGCAACGGCATCATGCGATGCGTGTCATCGGCGAGCGGAGGAGGGCACCGCGGCAGCAAAGAAGTTTGCCAACGCGCCAAAGGCATGTATCTCATGTCACGTCGATATTCACGGGGGGCAGTTCCGACAGAATGACGCGACGGATTGCGCACGGTGCCATAAGAGCACCGAGTCGTTCAAAGCGATCGCATTTGACCATCAGAAAGACTCGACATTTGTCCTAGATGTAGACCATGCGAAATTGGAATGTGGGGCATGTCACAAGGCGGTAGAGGTGGGAACAAAGCAGATTGTCCGTTACAAGCCGCTGGGAACAGTGTGTATTGATTGCCATGATCCGCGTTCTCAAAATGCGCGCAGGCAAGGAGCATCACGATGAAGCGATGGATTGCGTCTTGCATTGCACTTGCAGTACTTGGGGCTCCGAGTATGGCAGAACCGCCCTTGGAAGCGACTGTGCAAACTGTTTCGGGGCGGAGCGTGTATATCAACGTTGGCCGGAAGCACGGTGTAGCAGCCGGGGCGCGAGTGGTGTTCCGCCTCATCAATGGAGTTCAAATCGAAGCGACGATTATCGATGTGTCGGCGAGCAACTCGCGAGCCGAACTGCCCGAAGGGTCGCTTCTGCCAGAAATCAATGATCACGCGGAGGTGCAGATCAGCTCGCCTGCAAAGAAGGAGGGAGAAACTGATCAGGGCAAGAGCAAACCGCCACCGCCAGAACATGCGCCGTGGCTCCGAAAAGACGCGGAACGCACCGCGGACACGCCGCTGCTCGCACCGGCGTTTGCAACGAATCCGGCGGAGCGCCCGATGACGGTCCGAGGACGAGTGTTCAC
>SXOY01000057.1 GCA_005776545.1 Planctomycetia bacterium
CAATTAGAGATGATTACTGCGATCGTGATACAACACTTGAGTGAAATTTCCTTCACTAAGCAAAGATACACGCGCACTGACAGTTGACTTGACGGGGAAGTTATGCAATGCGCACTACGAGTGCAGGGGAAACCCCCGCGTGCCTTTTTGCAGCACAAATTCGACCGTTCGCTCGGAAGTGCAAATCAGTTCGTTGATTCTGTCGGCGGCTCGACTCGCTCGCCCAGGAGACCAGTTTCAACTGCCATTCGCATGAGATCGGCGCGGGTTTTCAATCCGAGTTTCTGCATCATCCGTGCGCGATATGACTCCACCGTCTTTACACTGAGTCCGATCCGATCTGCGATTTGCTGACTGGTGTGTCCACGTGCGACATCCACCAACACCTCTCGCTCTCGCTCGCTCAGTAATTGGATTGGCGATGTTGCGCCCGCCTTAGGCAATTCGTGCAACAGTGACTCAAGCGAGCCCGCGCCCTTGATGTCAACAAACATGCGCCCCATACTCACTGCACGAATAGCGCTGATCAACTCGGAGTCGGCTGCGCTTTTGACAACATATCCCGAAGCACCCATTGCCACTGCGCTGCGGACATAGGCGGGATCATCATGCATGGTCAAGACCAGAATCCGGGCATCGGGCACTGTCGAACGCAAGCGTTCTACGCCAGCAATACCGGAACCACCGGGCATTGAAAGGTCCAACACAATGACATCCGGAGTTTTTTCCTGTGCGACCTGAATGGCGGAACGAAGATCGCCCGCCTCCCCCACTACTCGCATATCGCTTTGACCTTCAATCAGGAGCTTCAATCCTGCTCGAAGCATGGCGTGATCGTCAACGATTAAGATACGAATCATCTCCATCGACTACTCCTGGTCAGTTGCATTTTCGCTTTGAACCGGAATCGGAATACGAGCTTCAACAATGGTACCGTGTCCAGCCTGAGATGACATTTTAAACCATCCATCAAGCAGGTCCACCCTTTCTCGCATGCTGCGTACTCCCAAAGAAGAAGCCCCGGCCTTAAGCTCGGACGTGCCGCCCGCAAACCCCTTGCCATCATCGCTGATCCGAAGCTGCATCTCCTGACGAGACTCACACACTGACACGTGGACATTTTGAGCGCCTGCGTGTCGAGCGATATTGGTCAGTGCCTCCTGTACTATCCGGTAGATAGCCGTTTCAATTTCTCGGCCATAGCGGCGATTGGGAGGAAGAGTTATTGAGAGTTCGGGAACGATAGCGTGTGCGGCAACGAAGTCCTCGCAGAGTCGTTCGATCGCTATTCGCAGTCCAAAGTCATCCAGGACGCTGACATGAAGCCCACTGGCAATTCGACGAACTTCTTTCAGGCTTTGCGATGCGACCAGCAAGAGGTCCTGGGCGCGACGGCGAGTCGCCTCTGATTCCGCATCGTTTTGCAATGCACGCAGACTTACCAAAAGTGTTGTCAGGTGTTGCCCGAGTTCGTCGTGCAGATCTCGAGCAAGCGCACTACGTTCAGATTCACGTGCTTCAAAGAGCCTTCGAAGCAAGTCGCCGCGTTCTCGCAGTAAGCGTCTCAGAGGCTGCACGATGATGAACCAGAGCGCAGGCGCAAGGGCAGTTGCGAGCAACGTCGCATCGGCGACCGATTCGGCAATGGAGCCGTGCTGCCATGTGGCAATGAAAGGCAGGAGCAGCATGATCATGCCTTCAACAACAAAGACAAGCAGCAATACAAGTCCAAAGACCTTCAAGGGATATCGCGGCGAACTAGCAGGATTGTGAGATTCAGTCATAGTGAAACTGAATCATCATATCCGGCTCCGGGGATAGGCTACAGATCGGAGTTGTTTGATCCTTTGTCGCGAACTCTGGCGCGTTTAGCACCCCGCAGCAAACGCATCGACGAAGTCGAGATAATCGAAAAAGTCGACTATTCCATCTTCATTGAAATCAGCGGCTGGCGAGTTGCTGGCAAAGGTGTCCACAAAATCGAGGTAGTCGAAGAAATCCGTGATGCCATCAGCATTGAAATCCGCTGGGCAGGGAACTCCAGGAACAGGTAGAGCGGCAGCAGAGACTGTTGTTGGCGTTCCAGGCTTGTAGAGTCCCAGTTGAGCGGTGCCAGTGACCGGGGCAATATTGGAATCGAATCGGAAGTTGTACATCGTTCCCCAGCGGATTGCGTTTCCGCTGTCTCCATTGCCACTAAATGGTTCGGGACAGTTCCATGTGATGGAGGTACCAGAGGCTGTTCCTTGCCACGCATCAGGATTGGTCGCGGTATTTGGATATGGCTCACCGGAATGCGAGAAGACCCCATGAAACCCGATGTTAGTTACCACTGCTCCCTGCCCAAGTGGGATAGTGAAGCGGCCACAGGCTCGATCAGCGTTGAGATTGTGCACGGCGTATTCGTAGTGCCATGTGCCGTTGCCGTTATCAGTAGCTTTGGCAGCAACCCAGAAACGACTGACGATACCGGGGCCAGGAAGTGAGTTGTCGAGGTAGTCTGCTGCGGCCATAGAGACTGTGGCATCGGCATCTTTCCATGCCTGAATGCCAGGACTCATGATCCGCGGCGGCCCGGAGAATACTGGTGCAGTTGTTGTGTTCGAGAATGTCAATGGCTGATAGGTTGCGTTGTTCAGCCCGTTCACTGAAGGCGCACCTGCGTGTGACCACTGGGCATCATCAGCCGTGACATAGTGACCCTCGCCGAAGTACAGTGCCCCAACATTTTGTGCTGGATCGATATCAGCAGTGAATACTTGAAGGCGCTGACCGATGACATCGCCCGGAGGTGGCGGCGGAGGCCATGAATACACGCCAGTCGTAGCGTTGCACGTCGAGCGACGACCGAGATTCCCTTGACTTCCGTTGTATCCAGCGCCGTAAGCATCGGAGCAGCCGACACCTAATTGTGCGCCGCCCATCGGAGGTTGAACACATGTGGCACAACCAGGGGAATTCAGAGATTGGAATCCATGTTTCAGGAAGGACTGTCCAATCTGTTCAAAACGACCATTCTTGAGTCGATAGAAATTTTGAGCAATGACTGGGTGTTGGGTGCCGCCTTGGATCCATAATGCCGGGAAATCGCCGCGATTACAGGCGTCGGTCCCGATTGCATATGCAGAGATATTTCCCAGCACGCCGTAATAGTTGACATCGAGCAACGTGTCGACGATGACATCGGGACCTGTAGATGCACACGGGTTTACGGTGAGACCGATCACGCCACTGGTTGAGCGACCTTGGGAGTCACTCAGGGTATATGGAAGGCTCTTGTCCCCCGGCGAGGTGATCTCGGGGACCGTGATGCGATAGCTCCAGACATTATCGCCAGCATTGAGATCGCCGTGAGTGCCATCGTTGTAGAAGTTCTGGCTTGCAACGCCGCCGATACTCAACATATCTGCGACTACCGAAATCCCGGTGCTCGGTGGCGAAGTCCCCGGCGTGACGTTGACCGTTAGAAGCGTGTTGCCCTGCGTGCCGCATGCGAAGACTGGATTGGGAAAGGCAGATGACGTTCCAACCGGACCGTTGTAGCATGCGAAGGACAGGCGTGTGCCAGGCGGTGTCAGGCCGCCAGTATTGCAGGAGAATTGCGTGGCTGGCAAAGACGTGTGTTGCAAACCAACCGTGGCATTTGCGCCGTTCTCACCAAGCGGGCCGTATACAAATTCAATCCGCGAGTTATTCTCGAAGAGGCGCGTCTGGAAGTTCGCGACTCCGCCGCCAGAGTAGTAGTGGCTGCGCCATTCAACGTTGAAGATTCGATCTGGTGCAACGCCGGAGATCGAGGTGAAGATGCCTTCACCTGCGCCATTGGTCATGAGATCGTCCCATTGCGGACTGATGGCGATGCCAAGCGATCCAGCGGGCAAACAACTGTTGTTGTAATTTGCGTCGCTGGTCACAAACTGAATATTGCCATTGCTGCTGACATTGCAGTTTAGATAGGTGACGCCGTAGATCGTGATTGGGAATGGAAGCGCTACGGCCGTCATGCAATCGTCGCAGTGATTCCCGATATCCGTCGAGCCGGGATCAATCGCGACACCGGAAGATTGAGTGATGTTGAATCCGGTGCATTGTGCGATTGCGCTATCTGAACACAATCCTGCAGCACTTGCCATTGCAATGATCGTTACTCGAGCACAGGTGGTTGAGTTTTGGGATGACGCGAACCGAAGGACAGGCTTGAAGAAAGTTATGATCATGGATTGCACTTTGGTTCAGAAGGCGAGATCGCGACGCACCGAGAAGTTACCACGCAGGAAACTCCTCAGGCTCGACCAGCATACCACAATCGCGGCAGTTCACAAGCAATTCGGCTTCATTTAGCTCAATTTCAACAGCCATCGCTCAATGCCTGCACAAAATCGAGATAATCAAAGAAATCAACCACTGAATCATGGTTAAAGTCAGCGGCGATTGTCTGAATTGCAAACACCGCGACAAAGTCGAGGTAATCGAAGAAATCGAGAACTCCATCTCTGTTGAAATCAGGTGGGCATGGAAGCGTGTGCGAATGTGCCGCCAGATTCGAGCTGGTCAACTGTACAGATTCAACGCCGAACATCAAACCGATCGGAGTTGATGGATGATCACCGACAGGAATTCGGCTTCGCAAGTCTGGAACCGCAAAGGTGTTTTGTCCGTCGCCGCCGTACGTTGTACCAATGAGAGCGAAGAGCGCCTCATATTCGGCAATTGGGAGCAAACTTCCATTGCATGGGCGATAGCCACCTGGAACGAAATCGCCAGCAAACATGATGATTTCGCCAATGTAACCATCGGTATCGCTCATTGTCGAACTTGGAAACAACCCATCGACTGCTATGCAATATGTAAGAGCAAGTGAGGGCTGAATCGTGTCGTGGAGGAGACCGGCTCCAGAAATTTGAGTCGGCGAATCACCGGGACGAGAATGCAAGTGCATCGGCATGGCGTTCAAATCGATCGTCTGAAACTCCGAGCCTGCGACCTCACCGATATGACGGTGACTCAGGCCCGGGCCTTGACCAGTCGAGAATGAGGTTCGAGATCGAAGATCCGGGTATTGAAATGTTGTTCTGCCATCGCCGCCGTAATAGGTGCCAACGAGTGAAAATAATGCGGTGTTGCTTGAGATTGGGACGACCAGTCCATTTGCTGGCGCGAGGAAATTTGCGAAAGTTGGAAAAGCTGCATGAACGATCACCTGTCCAACAAAGAGCTGAGCAGGCCCAGTCGCAAAACCAACTTCACGTGGGGGATAGACTCCGCTGAATGCGATCGAGTAGTTCAATGCAAGCGAAGGTTGCATGTTCGAAAAGGCCAGCCCATTTCCGGTGAAGCCACATGGGCCATCGGCAGTTTGATGAGTGTGTGAAGGGAGGATTAGCTGGGAAAGAGTGGTAGTAGAAGCTCCAAGTTGCATACCGATAGGGTGAGATGCATCGACTCCGATAGGAGTTCGACCACGAAGATCGGGAATAGCAAAGGTGGTCCGACCATCGCCGCCATATTGTGTGCCAATCTGCGAAAAAAAGTCCCTGAAATGCCTGAATTTGCAGCATGCGCCCATCACAGGGGATCCAATTTCCGCCAGGATTGTAATCGAAAGCAAACATGCGAATGGGAACACCAATCCCGAACATCCCGAAAGGGTTATGAAGGTAGTAGTGAATTGAGATTGAAGGTTGGAGATTAGAGAATGGAGCATTTGTGCCCGTGACACCGGTCTGACCGATTTGGGCGGAGGCCGCGGCGGCGGTTACACAAGCGAAACCAATGGCAAGTATATTTGTTGTTAGTTGCATAGAGCAGTCCTTATATTGACAACGTTAAACAAGAGCGTGCGAATATCAGGAAGACAGAATGACTTTCAAACCCTAGCACCCAAGGCTCAGAGCATCGACAAAGTCAAGATAATCAAAGAAATCAATGCCGCCATCTGTATTGAAATCTGCGGCAGGGGACCCGCTGGAAAACACGTCTACGAAATCGAGGTAATCAAAGAAATCGATGCTGCTGTCGTTGTTAAAATCAGCAGCGCATCCGTCATCGCACCCCTCGCCAAATAGATCAACAAAATCAAGATAGTCAAAGAAGTCGATGATTCCATCGCCATTGAAGTCTGCGCAGGGCGTTTCGCCTGAAAATGCGTCAACGAAGTCGAGATAGTCAAAAAAGTCTACTGTCTGGTCGCAGTTGAAGTCTGCCGCACACATCGAAAGTGACGCAGCATCGCTGATAGTGGCACCACACGAGTTGCTGATGACGCAGTCGTATATGGAAACATCTTGAGGCCTTGCTGCGGCGATCGTAAATGTTGATAACGTGGCACCAGGAATATCTTCGCGGGGTTCGCCACGGCGCCATTGATAACTCATCGGCCCAGAGCCAACTGCAGTGACGCTGAAAGCAACCTCTTCTGCATAGCAAGCGTGTTGGGAAATAGGATGAGCCGTAACATGGGGAGTCGCACAGAGTTCCCAAGTTTCACCACTGATTCCGGAGCTTGCCCATCCGCCAAAGACGACTGTCATATCTCGTTGCGAATCAAAAGTCATCGAGTGCAGTACCCGGTCGGTCGGCCCCGCGAGCGGCTTCATGCTCCAAGTCGTTCCGTTCCACTGCCACGTTTCGCCGCCTCCAACGTTGCCGCCAAAGAGCACGATGACATTTCGGCAGGCATCGAATGCCATGCTGTGTCCATATCGTGCAGATGGCCCTACAACTGTCTGCTGTGCCCAACTAGTTCCGTTCCACTCCCATGTATCGCCAACGTTTGTCCCTGAGTTTCCACCGAACAATGTCGTGACTTCGCGAGTCGAGTCATATGCCATTGCATGCATGAACCGCGGCGGCGGGCCGCTGTTTGCAACCAGATTCCATATGTCGCCATTCCACGTCCACGTCTCACCGCTCAGGTCAGGATCGGTGTCACCGCCAAAGAGGACTACTACTCCGCGTGCGGCGTCATAGGCCATCGCATGTCCATGACGAGCGGTCGGGCCGTCAACCCAGCGGCGCGTCCATGAAACGCCATCCCACTCGCAGGTCCAATCTGTTAACTCATTTCCGGCCCGACCACCAAACAGAACCGTCCTGTTGCGAATTGGATCAAATGCTATTGCGAGATCTGCAATATCCGGTGGACCGGCATCGGCTCGAAGACTCCACTGCTGTCCATCATATTCCCACGTCTCAGTCCCTCCGAGCACGCCACCATACATGACAGTCACGCCGCGCACAGAGTCATAGGTCATCGCTTGCAGGAATCTCGGGACAGGCCCCGCAACTGAGTTTTGATTCCAGATTATTGACTGTGCACTTGTTGAAACTGCCGCGGCCGCGAGCCAGCACAGCGCGCAAGGCCACAAACTGATAATCGACTTTGGCTTAGCCAAAGAATGCATTGCGAAACACCACATTTCTGCAATCCCCTCACTGCTTCTCGAAGGAAGCGAGATAAAGCCTACCACAAATGACCGAGAACTCAAATACAAAAATACGGAAATTACATGATGATTTTGTTATGTCAACGAGTTTGGTTCCGTTCGCAGCCGAACATCAACACGCCTTTTGGAAGGTCTAGTCCGCAAGTGGTTACCCTCACAAGATGCCAAACATACAACTAAAACGACACAGTGCCACAAAAACGCAGTTTGTTAACTAAAGTTTTTTCACTTTTTCAGCAAAATTGGCATTATCGGGTTGACAGTCCCGCGAAAATTCTGTTACTATCAACACTGAGAGAGTTCCACCCGTTGGCGTGAGTTGGCGGGTTCTATG